>BHEP01000023.1 GCA_003851245.1 Bacteroidales bacterium
ATTCGCACTTGATAAAAGGAAAGGTAATGGAAATATCTGAAAATACGTATTCAAAAGAATTTGGTTCTGGGGTTATTTTTAGTGAAATTCTCCATTATGATGATAGTAATAAGAAAGCCACTATCATTGGGGATTTGACAAAACTGGAAACACTCCCCTTGAATCAGGTAGACCGTTTTATTTGTACGCAGACTCTTAATTTTATTTTCGAAGTACAAAAAGCTATAGAAGGGGCACATAAGGTATTAAAAGAAGGAGGTGTTTTCTTGACGACAGTGGCGGGCTTGTGCCAGATTAGTCGATACGATATGGATAGGTGGGGCGATTATTTGCGATTTACTGATCTTTCAATAAAACGCTTATTTGAACCTATCTTTGGAGAGGGAAATGTAGAAATTGAAGTTTATGGAAATGTTTTGGCTGCAACTTCTCTGCTCAAAGGAATTGCTGTTGAAGACTTACCATCGACTGATTTATTGGATATAAAGGACAGGGATTACCAAGTAATAATCTCTATAAAAGCAACTAAAAATGCTTAAATCGTACTTGGGAAACAAATTAAAACTTCAGTATCCATTTTCGACAATATTGAATACGTTTCTTTTTAGAGTGATAAAAAAAAATGATGGCATTATATTTATGCTTCATCGGGTTGCTACTTTTGACAAAGAAGGATTACTTCCAAATGAAAACATGAAAGTGAGTCCAGAGTTTCTTTGTCAATTGATACTTAAATATAAAAAAAGAGGTGTTTTTTTCGCTTCCCTAGATGATGTCTATTTACATCAAACCAAGGTAAAAAAAATACCATGTCCTTTTGTTTGTTTTACCTTAGACGATGGCTATCTTGATAATTATGAAATTGCGTATCCTATTTTTAAGGAGCACAATGTTCCATTTGCAATTTATTTAACCTCTGGCTTCCCTAATCATACAGCAATACTTTGGTGGTATATCATCGAAGAATTGATCCTCAAGCATAAAAAAATCCAACTAAGTTCTGGAGAAATCTTGGACTGTTTAGATAAAGAAGCTAAAACACAAAGTTTTCTTCGATTGAGGCATAAAATTATAAGTTTTGGAGCTCAAGACTTGGCCTCTAAGCTCAGAATATTACTCTCCAATTATGAGCTAGATCTTTATTCAAAGGTAAAAGAATTATCCATGTCTTGGGATCAGGTGAAGCAAATAAGCCAAGATTCTTTGTGTACTATTGGTGGGCATTCTGTCAATCATCCAGCATTTAATACATTGACAAAGGAACAAATGAGTTTTGAAGTGAGGCAGAACAAGCAAGAAATAGAGGATTATACAAAAAAAGATGTCTCTCATTTTGCTTATCCTTATGGAAGTAAATATGAGGTGGGAGAAAGAGAATTCGAAATGATGAAAGACTTTGGTTTTGATACAATCACCTTAGCTTATGGAGGAGGAATTAGTAAAAAAAACAATCGTTTTACGGCTCTACCAAGGCTATTTTTAGAAAATAGTTTATGAAAATAGTCCACATCAATACTTTTGACTCTCAAGGAGGAGCGGCAAGAGCTGCTTTTCGCTTACACTCAGCAATGCTTAAGTCGGGAGTGGATTCGTGCATGCTCGTTTTGAATAAAACAAAAAAACAAGACGGACGAATAAAGACACTGAGCCGACTGCAAACCAAATTTATAAAGCCAATTCTCAATGAGTTTGAAAAATGGTACTGCAAACGCCTTTTAAAAAACTCATTAAGACCTTTCTCTCAGCCAGTTTTTGGAAATAAGCTTACTACACGGCAGGAAATAAAAGAATCTGATGTTATCTACATACATTGGGTAAATGAATTTCTTACTCTAAAAAATATCGAACAAGTCTTGCAATTAGGAAAGCCTGTTTATTGGTTTTTGCATGATATGTGGGCCGTGACTGGAGGCTGTTTTCATAGTTTTGATTGCGATAATTATACCGCAACTTGTGGGAATTGTCCATTATTAATAAAATCGTCAGAAAGAGATATTTCCTATCAGCTATTGAAGAAAAAGCTGAGTCTCTTTAGTAAATATAAAAACTTGCATATCCTTACACCGAGTGTTTGGCTAGCCTCTTGTGTAAGAAGAAGTACTGTCTTTTCTCAAATAGCTATTTCGGTTATACCCAATCTTATAGATACCACTCTATACAAGCCAATAGACAGGCATTTTGCGCGAAGATTATTGAATCTTCCTCAGGATAAAAAAATTATTCTTTTTGGTGCTAGTTTTGGTGCAAATAATCCATTTAAGGGTTGGTCATACTTATCCGAGGCACTCAGTTTATTAGCATTGGAAGGAGGCGAATTCGCAGTCTACATTTTTGGTTCTGATTTTGATAATGATTTGGCAACTCAAATTCCATTTCCTGCTTATTTTTCGGGTCGATTGAATGACGACTACTCTTTAGTTGCACTTTATAATGCTTCGGATGTATTTGTAGCACCTTCATTGGCAGACAACTTTCCATATACCATTGTTGAGAGTTTGTCTTGCAACACACCCGTTGTGGGCTTTGATGTAGGAGGAATCCCCGATTTGATTGAACATAAGCGCAATGGTTATTTGGCTAAATATAAAGATAGCCAAGATCTAGCTGAAGGAATAAAATGGGTTTTATCTGATGAAAATAGTTTGAATTTGGCGTGTCGAAAAAGTTTGAAAGACAAATGTTCAGAGGCACTTGTTCTAAATAAACATTTTGGTCTCTATGGACACAAATAAGCCTCCACTAATTTCTATAATTACTGTCACCTATAACGCTCAATCCGTTTTAGAACAAACAATACAAAGTGTGATTAATCAGACCTACAAAAACATTGAATATATCATTGTGGACGGAGGATCAACAGATGGAACCTTAGAGATCATTATAAAATATAAATCTCAAATCTCGTCGTGGATTAGCGAAAAAGATAAGGGTATTTACGATGCTATGAACAAGGGTATTCGTATGGCGAAAGGGTCTCTGATAGGGATGATTAATGCTGGAGATTTTTATATGCCCAAGACTGTAGAATTGGTCTGGGAGGCTTCTCTAAAAAATCCTTTAGTCGGCATCTTTCATGGAAAGATCAATTTGCTAGAAGAGAATGGGGATTTGATAAAGATAAAAACTCCAAATACAGATCTTTCTTGTCTCAGTCAGGGTATGTGTGTGTATCATCCAACATTTTTTGTGTCTAAGGCTATTTACGAACTAAATGGTTTGTATGATACAGAATTTAAGATTGCTGCAGATTTTGATTTTACACTGCGAAATTATTTGTCAAAAACCTCTTTTTATTATATTGATGAGCTACTTGCAAACTTTAAGATAGGAGGACTTTCTCATGTGCAAAATATAAAAGCTATTGACGAGGTTGTTAAATCTCTAATAAAAAATGGATATTCTCAATCGGATGTTCAAAAAACGAATAGTTTTTTGCTAAAAAAAGACAAGCGAAATCAGCGAATGTTTTTGTGGCATAGTATTTTCAAAAAAATACTGCCTCGTTTTGTTCTTCAAAAGATGGCTCAGTCCATAAAAAAGTGAGTATTTCAAAAAAAAAATGTAATTTTGCTTTTCAAATATATAATAATGAATAAACAGCAATCCTTATTTAAGTCTTTTCTTCCTCATATTGGAGCATTGGCTTTCTTCTTTGTAATAGTAATAATTTATTTTAACCCTATTTTTCAGGGCAAAATATTGCAACAAGGCGACATTCAAAATTTTAGTGGCATGGTAAAAGAGCTCTTGGATTATGGAAAATCCTCAGGCTGGACTGGTTCTATGTTTTCAGGAATGCCCAGTTACCATATTTCGGGATACGAGACAGGAATAGATTTTATAGGATCTTTTAAAGGTTTGTATGAACGCTTCTACAACAATTCGGTAGGGCCTATTTTTTTAATGCTTATCACCTCCTACATTTTTTTCTTAATTTTAGGAGCAAGGCCCCTTTTGGCTGTTATGGGAGCCGTAGGCATCACTTTCTCCTCCTACAATCCAATCATTATCAGTGCAGGGCATGTTACGAAGGCTTGGGCACTTGCTTATACCCCCTTGATACTTGGGGGAATGGTTTGGATTTTCCGACAAAAATATTTGTCGGGCTTCATTCTCTTTTCTTTTGGATTGGCACTGCAAATTGTGTCCAATCACCTACAAATTACTTACTATACAGGCCTTTTTTGCGCAATATTATTTCTAGGCTATATTTTTCATTGCATTAAGACTAAGGAATACAAAATATTGGCGAAGAGCCTTGGTGTTTTACTTTTGGGTCTAGCCTTGGCAGTCCTTTCAAATATTTCAGGACTGTATACCAACTACGAGAGTGGGCAGGAAAGTATGAGAGGAAAGGCAGAATTGAGTAGTGTAGAAACAGGCGATGCACCCACGTCTACAGGCTTGGATATTGATTATGCTTTTGCCTGGAGCTATGGAAAAACCGAAACACTTAGCTTGTTAATTCCTAACATTATGGGCGGATCTTCAGGATATGCTTTGGGCAAGGATTCACATCTCTACAAAGAGCTGAAAGCCAATGGTCAAAATCTTGGCAAAGAAGTTCGAGCGAATACCTATTGGGGCGATCAACCCTTTACTTCAGGTCCGATTTATTTTGGAGCCGTTATCTGTTTCCTTTTTGTGTTGGCATTTTTCTTGATCAATCATCCTTACAAGTGGTGCTTGCTAGGGGCAGCGATTTTTTTTATTATGCTTTCGTGGGGTAGAAATTTAGCCTGGTTTAATGAGTTCCTGTTTTATAACTTACCCATGTACAGCAAGTTTAGGACACCCTCGATGTCCTTGGTTATTCCAGGTTTTATTTTTCCAATAATGGCAGTTATGGCATTGATGCAACTCGCCAAAGGAGAGATTTCTCAGATAAAATTGAAGAAGGCCTTGTTGTACTCCCTCTCCATTGTGGGTGGAATTTGTGCTATTTTGTGGGTGTTGCCAAGTTTGTTTTTTGATTTTTCTTCCATCAATGATGCCAAAATGCAGGCACCCGATTGGTATTTGGATGCACTTATTTTAGATAGAGAAGCTCTTTTGCGTGCAGATGCTTTTCGCTCTCTTGTTTTTGTAGTTCTCTCGTCGGCATTGATTTTTTGGTATATGAAATCGAAGAATAAGGCAAAAACGATGGTTTATATTTCGTCTTGCTTTCTTGTACTCGTTCTTTGCGACCTGTGGCAGGTAGACAAGCGCTATTTGAACGACGACAATTTTATGACAAAAAAAGCCCATGCCGCCAGCAGCTTTCAGCCATCGGCAGCAGACAATGAGATATTGAAGGATAAATCTTTGTCTTACAGGGTTTTGAATCTAAACAACCCATTTGCAGAGTCAGGGACTTCTTATTTCCACAAATCTATTGGCGGCTATCATGCTGCCAAACTGCGTCGCTATCAAGATTTGATAGATAGAAGACTAAACTTAGAAATGGGTATTTTCATTGATGCTTTAAACAACAATCCAACACAAGAGAGTATATTAATGGCACTGCAAAAATGCTCCTCATTAAATATGCTGAATACCAAATACATCATATATAACCCTGCGCAAGCACCCATAGAAAATCCTTTCCGTTTGGGAAATGCTTGGTTTGTCGACGACTACCAATTGGTAGATAGTCCAGACCAAGAGATAGAAGCACTCAATACCATAAATATAGCGAAAACGGCTGTAATAAACAAGCTTTTTGCTGCCAATGTGGAAGGTTTAGTGCTAAGTCCGGATTCAACAGCACACATTGAAATGAGTTTTTACGCCCCTGATATGGTAGAATATAAGTCTAGTTCGCAGAAAGATGGCTTTGTCGTTTTGTCAGAAATATACTACCCCTATGGATGGAAGGCCACAATCGATGGTAAACCCGTTCCGATAAATTGTGTGAATTGGACGCTCAGAGGCCTGGTAATACCCGCAGGGGAGCATGAAATAAAATTGGTTTTTGATCCAGACGAGGTTAGAACTTTTGGATATATAGGCACCTTCTTTTCTGGTTTGCTACTGGCTTTGGTTTTGGGGTATTTTGTATTTTGTATGTACAGAAGATTAAAATGAATCATTTACCCTTGTTTTCAGTACTCGTTTGCACCTATAATAGAGGACAGTACCTTTACTCCTGCTTAGACAGCATTGCCCTTCAGGACTTTGATTATCATAATTTCGAGATATTGATTATCGACAATAACAGCCCTGATAATACAGAGCAGGTGTGTTCTGATTTTGCGAAAAAAAACCCAAAACTGCATATTCGATATTTCAAGGAGATGCAGCAAGGTATCTCTTTTGGTAGAAATCGAGGAGTTCGAGAGGCCAAGGGCGATTTAATCGCATTCATAGATGATGACGAAACCATCCAAAGGGACTATTTGTCTAATTTATCTATTTTTTTTAGGGATTATCCCCAAGCATCTTTGTGTGGGGGGCCTGTAGTTCCAATTTACGAAGTTTCAAAACCTAAGTGGCTATCCCCATTTACACTTCGCCTAATAACAGGTGCTTATGATAAAGGAGATGCCATAAAACAGCTTAAAGAAAAAGATTACCCAGGCACAGGACACGCCACATTAAGGAAAAAGCTATTTGACAAATATGGATTGTTCAACACCGATTTAGGGAGGATAGGCAATGGCCTTCTAGGCGCAGAAGACAAAGATTTTTTCTTTCGTTTGATACAAAACCATGAGCCTTGCTATTATCTGCCTACGGCTACCATATACCACCATATTCCTGCGGCTAAATTGACTGAGGATTTTTTTCAGCGCTTGACTTTTGGCTTGGGTCGTAGCGAGCGGATACGCACCAAATCGCTATCTCAAAAAGCATTTTTAAAGCGCTTGATATTGGGAGAAGGAATAAAATGGAGTGCTTCCGTCGTCCTTTTCTTTTATTATTTGCTTCGCTTAGAATATCCAAAAGGAAAAAAACTCTTGCAATTTAGATATAATGTAGCGAGAGGAATGCTTTCACCAAACAAATAGGGTATTATAAAATCGCAATAGAGTAGCAATTTATTATTTCTATCTACATTCATAGTCCCATTTGAAATGAGGCTACTGTTAGTACTGATAAATATATTTAGCCACGAGTATTGTCATTTTTGTTTATTGCATGTAGGCAATGTATTCTTCTCATGCTTAAAGCCTTGGTAGAAAACCTTGCAGATTCACTTTTGAATAGTAAATTTGCAATACAAGATATGAGGTATTTAAATTTTTTTATTAAGATGAACTGCCTTGCTGTTTTGGTTTAAATAGCTTATATTTGTAAGTTTAAAAACTAACTAAATTATACCAAAAAGAATGGAAAATTTTGAAAAGCGTTATGAGAAGGTGCCTGTTTCTATTTTTAGTGAAGTAGAGGTAGCATCAAACTTAGTGGCCAAGCAGGTTGCCAAATTGATTCAAGAAAAATCGCAGCAAAATAAAATGTGTGTGCTGGGACTCATTGCAGGTTCCACGGGGGTAGGCGTTTACGAGTCTTTAGTAAAAATGCACAAGGAAGAGGGCTTGAGTTTTAAGAATGTAATTGCATTTAACATAAATGAATACTATCCTCTAAATTCCGACGAGCTACAAAGTCACTATCGCTATTTGCACGAATATTTATTTGACGAGGTAGATATTCTCCCCGAGAATATTCATCTTATTCCTGGCGATTTAGATAAGGATCAGATTTATACATTTTGCCAGAATTACGAAAAAATGATTGAGGCTGCTGGCGGCATTGATCTACAGCTCTTGAGTTTGGATGGTCGAGGGCAGATAGGGGCAAACGAGCCTGGCTCAATGTTTGTGTCCCGCACTCACCTGATTACCTTAGACTATAGCACTCGTATGGGCGCAGCAAGCAATTTTTTTGGTGAAGAGGATGTGCCAGACTATTGCATAACAATGGGTATTGGCACCATTATGAGTGCCAAGCGCATCATTTTGATGGCTTGGGGCGAAGGCAAGGCAAATATCATAAAAAAAGTTGTGGAAGGCTCGGTAACAGAGATGGTGCCAGCTTCTTATTTGCAGAAGCACCCCAATGCTTCTTTTGTTTTTGATGAGGCTTCGTCTTCGGAACTCACTCGAATAAAAACTCCCTGGCTTACCGGTCCTGTAAAATGGAGTGAGAAACTAATACGCAGGGCAGTTTTCTGGCTGTGTGCAAAAATGGATAAGCCCATATTAAAACTTACCGATAGAGATTATAACGACAATGGAATGGGCGAGCTTGTTTCTCGTTTTGGCCCTGCCAACAAGATAAATATCAAGGTTTTCAACGATTTGCAGCACACCATCACAGGCTGGCCTGGAGGCAAGCCCAATGCCGACGATAGCACCCGCCCCGAGAGGGCCAATCCATTTCCAAAGAAATGTGTGGTCTTTAGTCCACATCCCGATGACGATGTTATTTCTATGGGAGGTACTTTGGCGCGACTCTCAGAGCATGGTCACGAGGTACATGTGGCTTACCAGGTATCGGGAAATATAGCTGTTTTCGATGATGAGGTAACTCGTTTCTTGGATTTTGTAAGGGATATTTCTAAGACCTTCGGTTTTGATTGCGAAAAGGCAAATAAGGTTTTTCAGGAAACTCAAGAGTTTTTTAAGACGAAGCGATCAGGACAAATTGACTTGCCACAAATAGGAGCTTGCAAGGGAGCTATTCGTAGGGGCGAGGCAAAATCTGCATGCCGCTATTTGGGTATTCCCGAGAGCAGGTCGCATTTTTTAGATCTTCCATTTTACGAAACAGGGGCTGTAAAGAAAAAACCCATAGGCGAAGAGGATGTCAATATTATTGTCAAGTTGTTGCAGGAAATAAAGCCTCATCAAATATTTGCCGCAGGCGACTTGTCGGATCCTCATGGCACACATAGGGTATGTTTTATGGCAATACTGGAGGCCTTGAAACAATTGAAAGATGAGGCGTGGCTCAAAGATTGTCGCCTATGGCTCTACCGTGGGGCATGGCAGGAGTGGGATGTTGCTGAGGTAGATATGGCAATTCCCCTGAGCCCCGAAGAGAGTCGCATCAAGCGCATGGCTATTTATAAGCATCAGTCACAAAAAGATAGGCCCTTGTTTCCGGGAACTGACCCTCGCGAGTTTTGGCAGAGAGCCGAAGAGCGAAATAATGGTACTGCTGTGATTTATGATAAATTGGGTATGGCAGAATATCAGGCTATGGAATTGTTTGTTCGCTATCATTTTGAAAATGAATGATGGTAACAAGCATTTTAAACTACAAAAGGGGCATATGCCCCTTTTGTAGTTTAAAATGCTTGTTGTTATACTATCGTCACCCATTGGTGACTATCTGCCTCGTCTCCCAATTGTATGGCTTGTAATTTCTTGTAAAGTTTTGTACATATAGCTCCAGGCTTACCATCCTTAGATATAATGTACGACGTGCCCTTATCCAAATCGTCTACCCTGAGTACAGGGCTTATAACGGCAGCAGTGCCACAGGCTCCAGCCTCTTCAAAAGTAGAAAGCTCTTCTACCAGCACCTTTCGTCTCTCCACTTTTAGCCCCATTTCTTCTGCCAGCACCATCAGGCTCTTGTTGGTGATGGATGGTAGGATGGATTCAGAAAAAGGAGTGATATAGGTATTGTCTTTGATTCCAAAAAAATTGGCAGGACCACACTCGTCTATATATTTTTTTTCTTTGGCATCGAGATAAAGCACGGCGGAATATCCCTTGGAATGGGCAATTTCTCCAGCCACCAAGCTTGCAGCATAGTTACCTCCCGTTTTTATAGTCCCTGTGCCATGTGGTGCCGCCCTGTCGAAATCCCTAAGTATGGCATAGGCTGTGGGTTGAAATCCTTCTTTAAAATAAGGCCCTACAGGAGTGACAAAAATCACAAAAAGGAATTCGTCGGCAGGCTTTACTCCCACTTGCGGGCCTGTACCAATGAGTAGGGGGCGTATGTATAAAGAAGCGCCACTGCCATAGGGGGGCACAAATCGCTTGTTGGCTTGAACAGCCTTGACAACCGCCTCTTCAAAAATTTCTATAGGAAGCTCTTGCATCAATATTCCTTTGCAGGAGCTCTGTAGGCGCAAAGCATTTTCACGCATTCTGAATATGCGTATTTTGCCGTCCTTTCCCATAAAAGCCTTTAGTCCCTCAAAAGCTTCCTGTCCGTAGTGCAGGCAGGTGGCGGCCATGTGCATGGTGATTTGTTCGGACGAACTTACTTCTAAGTCTCCCCACTGTCCATCACGATAATAAGTTCGGATATTGTGGTCTGTTTTGACATATCCAAAAGATAAGTTGCTCCAGTCTATACTTCCCATTTTAGAAATTATTAGAATTCTTCTTGCTCAAGGTTTAAGCTTGCTTATTGAAAACTCATACCCTTATTTGAATTACAAAGTTAATACAAATTTCATTTATAATTGCTATGACATGTGCTTAAATTTATTGCATACCAAATTTTTATTCATATCTTTGTATCTAGGTTTAGGTCAAATAGTCAATATTTATTTGGTATTAATTCTACTTCACCATAATTATACTTCACCATAATCATACTTTACCACAATAAAAAAGTATCTTTTAATTTGCGTATATAATTGATTATTATCATATTTACGTGTTACAAACACAACTTTATTCATATTTGCTATGATGCAGAAACGAACAGAGAAAAAAAAAATCATCTCAGTACCTTTCGTCCCAATCGGGTATTGAGAGTCTTATCTAGCTAATATATAGGGTTTGCAGTGGTTTATTTAAGGCTTACAGAAAGAGTTGTACGCATGTGGTTGTAGAGTATCTATCAGGGCTTCTTTTGTGCAAAAAGGGACATAAAAACATGGAACGAATGGCCGAAGTCTGGCATTGGGACGGCAAAGAAGAAAAAGCACAAAAAGAGAACCTTGCTCATAACACGGGGAGAGAAGTTGAAGTTTTCATTCAGTAATGGAGCCAAAACAGCATATGATGAGCGTAAGAGATGCACGCTTATTGGTGATTGCCACACTATTTGGAACACAAAAAGAAGTCGATATATGTCTGGAACAAATGAATATTAGGCAAAAATAAAGGTAAAAAGACACTGATCGATGTTACAATTGATTTATTTTTGTATCTTTGCACCTTACTTATAAAGAATTAAAAAGAATTAAATTATGAATGAAGTTATTAGTACGTATTTAAAAGTTTTTAAGCAGTTTAGCGATTTCGACGGAAGAGCTAGGCGCAAAGAATATTGGACATTCATTTTGACGAATACCATAGGAATATTTGTCGTAGCTCTTATTTTCGGCACCTTATCTGGCATTGCCAATTCAACGACAATTTCTTCAATTGGAAGCTACTTGGTTGGATTATTGTACTTCGTCACCCTTCTGCCCTCTATAGCTGTGGGGATAAGACGCTTGCACGACAAAGGAAGAAGCGGCTGGATGATGCTTGTAATATTCATTCCAATGATAGGAACTATTTGGTTTCTCGTAATGATGATTGACGAAGGAACAAAAGGACCAAATCAATATGGAGCAGACCCTAAGGAAGCTGACGCCATTTTATAGATATAGCATTTCAACCTAAAAAAGTCACAAATTTCATTCAAACTTGTGACTTTTTTTTTATATTAAAATATAAAAAAAAACGGTTTAATTGTCAAAATGTACGATAATATTGGGAATAAATTGCCCCCATGGGGGCAATTTATTCCCAATATTATCGTACCACGTCCATAAAAAAGGCATATTTCGCTTCAAACTGAGATATGCACTGCGCAATTTTTTTGCGATAAGCCTCGAAATCCATCACTGACTATGCCCTCAATTATAAAGCCTTCTTTTTCGAGCCAAGCGATGCCTTCTTCGTAGTCGGAACTACAGTGTGACTCCCGTTTTAAAAATTGCTATTTCTTTAAATCCAGTATCTTCATGTTTTAGGTGTTTTCCATTGGATACTTCTACAAGAAAATCTATAAAACGCGTCAATACATCTTCCATACTTTCATCTTCAAGGATAGTGCCAGCATTGAAATCTATCCAGTTGCGTTTGAAATTGAACAATTTGGTAGTGGTAGATATCTTCATTGTAGGCACAAAGCTACCAAAGGGCGTACCTCTTCCGGTGGTAAAAAGCACCATCTGACAACCCGAAAGAGCGAGTGCAGAGGCTGCAACCAGATCATTTCCCGGGGCGTTGAGAAGATTGAGCCCATTTTTAGTAGCCGCCTGCGCATAGTCGAGAACGTCTACTACCTCGGCAGATCCTCCTTTTTGAATACATCCCAAGGACTTGTCTTCGAGGGTGGTGATACCTCCAGCCTCATTTTCTGGCGAAGTATTTTCGTAAATAGCTTGCTCAAATTTTCTAAAATAGTCTTTGAACTCATTGACCAAAGAAACGGTGCGATCGAAGACGGCTGAGTTTTTTGCCCTATTCATCAAAATTGTTTTGGCACCAAACATTTCGGGCACTTTGGTAAGAATGCTCGTGCCGCCCTGCGCTATGAGCCAATCGGAAAACTGTCCTACCAGAGGGTTGGCGGTGATGCTAGAGAAGCCATCGCTACCTCCACATTTTAATCCTATCTTGAGCTTGGAGAGAGGTAGTGTCTGACGCTTATCTCTCTTCATTTTTACCAGGAGCTTCTCCATCAAGAGAAAACCTGCTTCTATCTCGTCGCCCACCTCTTGGGCTATTAGAAACTTAATGCGCTCATCGTCCCATTGCCCTAGCACCTTTTTGAAATCCGACTGCTGGTTGTTTTCACAGCCCAAACTGAGCACCAATACCCCTCCAGCATTGGGATGTTTTACCAATGCTGCCAGAGCCTTTTGGGTATTTATATGGTCATCGCCCAATTGTGAGCATCCATAATTGTGGGTATACACACGCACGTCGTCGATATGAGAGCAGTCCAATTCTGTTTTTACCCTATTGATAATTGCCTGCGCCTGCCCATTGACACAGCCTACAGTGGGCACAATCCACAGCTCATTTCTGATGCCCATATCCCCATTTCCACGAAGGTATCCTTGAATGCTAAGATCACTTTTGGGAATGTTTAGCACAGTGCTTACAGCCTGATAGCTGTAAGCGAGATTGTCGTGCAAACTTGTTTTTACATTGTGTGCATGCACATGGCTACCTACAGGAATATATGCAATGGCATGCCCAATGGAGTATCCATATTTAATTATTTGGTCACCAATATTGAAATCTTGCAGCGCAAACTTATGACCATTTTCAATGATTTCGGTGATGGTGATGCTCTGCCCCTCTATTTCTACAAGTTCGCCTGCCTGCAGGATGTCGAGGGCAAGGGCTACTTTGTCGAGGGAGTTAATTTTAAGAAATCTTTTCACAGCGATAAATGTATTAAGTTATCTCTCATACCTTTTTCTAGTATCATAGACACATATTCTGCCACCTTGGGAATAAACAAACGAGTCCTCTTACCCATCCCGCAATATTGTTGGCATCGAAAGTAGATTGTATGTTTGTTTAACGATACCACATCCTTATTATTAAAGATCTGTTATGGGCGAATATTTTGGAACGAGCATTTTCATTATACTCCAACCAATCAAGTAGCATACAGAACAAACCGAGAATACTATGAAATATCCAGCCTCCTCGCCCTCGAAGCCCATAAATAACATCTTGGTTTCGCCAGCATAATCAAAGAGCACTCCCGATCCCATGTTTATAACAAAGGCTCCTAGGCCTCCCGCCATTCCTCCAATGCCGGTGATGGTGCCTATTGCTTTTTTGGGAAACATATCGCCCACGGTAGAGAATATATTGGCAGACCAAGCTTGGTGTGCGGCTCCTGCAATACCTATAATAATGATGGGAAACCAATATGAGTAAGTTCCTAGGGGCTGAGCAAACAATGCCAGAAGGGGGAAGAATGCAAAAATCAGCATAGACTTCATACGCCCTGCATAAGGTTCCATTTTTTGTTTTTCTACAAAATAGGTGGGCAACCATCCGCCTACAACAGATAAAAAAGTGATGGCATAAAGCACAAATATAGCAAGCTGCGCCTGGGGATCCGACGATTCTAATCCGTATACCGAACTAAGGTAGGCAGGAGTCCAAAATAAGAAGAACCACCATACGCCATCGGTCATAAATTTGCCAGCAGCAAAAGCCCATGTTTGTCGGTATTTGAAGCATGCGGCAAAGGATATTTTTTTGCTGTCTTCGATTTTCTCCTCTTCGGCGCTTATGTGTGCTGCCCTATCTTGCTGTATATATGCCAATTCAGCGGCATTGACAGAGGGGTTTTGATCGGGTTTTTTGTAAATGAAGACCCAAAATCCCATCCATACAAATCCCAATGCCCCGATGATGATGAATGACATTTCCCAGCCCCAAAGTTTGGCGATAAGAGGAATGGAAATAGGGGCGGCAAGAGCTCCTACAGTGGCGCCTGTATTGAAGATGCTGGTAGAAAAAGCACGGTCTTTTTTGGGGAAATATTCGGCAGTAGCCTTAATAGCCGCAGGAAAATTGCCGGCCTCACCAATGGCAAGAACTAGGCGGGCAAAGATAAAAAGGGCTACACTTACATTGATTACCTTGCTAACATCGCCCACAGCAGCAATGGCTTCTTTGGCTCCCTCAAAACCTACAAACCATTCGCCTGCCACAATACCTGAGGTGGCAATGCCGCAAAAGGCATGCAAACAAGCGCCTACAGACCAAATACCTATAGACCACAGAAAGCCTTTCTTGGTGTCTATCCAATCGACAAAACGACCTGCAAACAGCATGCTGAAAGCATAGAAAATGGAGAATAATGCCGTAATATTCCCATAGTCGCTGTTGGTCCAATGAAACTCTGGCGCAATGAAGTCTTTCCAGGTCAGCGATAGCACCTGACGGTCTAGGTAGTTGATGGTGGTGGCGAAAAACAACATCGAACAGATGGTCCATCTGTATTTTGTCATTTCCCCTGATGCCGGTTTTTGTTCACTCATGTTTTTCGTGTTTTATAGTTATAAATGAATAATGATTTTTAGGTTTGCGCCCCTAGCTAGCATGTGTCGCCCTTTCAGGGCTTTACCCTTGCCTTGTTTGCTATGGAGAAGGCCTCTTTACATATTTCGGTAATCTTGTCCCACTGTTTGGCCTCTATAAGTTTGGCAGGAAATAGGTTTGAGCCCATACCCACACAGGTAACTCCAGCCTTGAACCATGCGCTTAGATTTTCTTCGGTAGGCTCTACTCCCCCTGTCACCATTATTTGCGTCCACGGCATGGGAGCGAGCACGTTTTTTACGAAAGAAGGACCTCCTACATTTCCTGCTGGAAATATCTTTACTAGGTCGCAGCCCATTTCTTGGGCAAATCCTATTTCTGATACCGACCCACAGCCGGGGGTGTAGGGCACTGAACGCCTATTTGCCGTCTTTGCTACTTCAGGATTGAAAAGAGGGCCTACTATAAAGTTGGCTCCCAGCTGCATAAACAAGGAGGCTGTGCCAGGATCTACAATAGAACCTATGCCCATTATAATGTAGGGGCACTCTTTGGCTGCCCACTTTACGAGTTCGCCGAATACTTCATGGGCAAATTCCCCCCTATTGGTGAACTCAAAAGCACGCACTCCTCCTGCATAACATGCCTTGATGACTTGCTTGCCTACCTCTATATCTTTGTTGTAAAAAACAGGAACAATCCCTGTTTGTGCCATTGTGCTGAGCACCTGTATTTTTGTAAATCTTGCCACCCTTTTAAATGATTAATGATTAATTTGCTTATGCCATATTTTTTTAGCCGTTTTTATAGAACTTATTAGTACTGCGATTATTTCACCACAGTCTTCTAAGAGGCTTTTTGCTAGATTATGTTCCAAATAGGAAGTGTCTCTCATTTATAATTATCAATTTATTTGGGCTGTTTGCCAATATATGCCAGTATACCGCCATCTACATAGAGTATGTGTCCGTTGACAAAGTTGGAAGCCTCCGAAGCCAAAAAGACGGCGGGGCCTTGTAGGTCTTCGGGAGTTCCCCAGCGAGCGGCGGGGGTTTTTGCTATAATGAAGTCGTTGAAGGGATGACCCTCTTCGCGCAGGGGCGCTGTTTGGGGAGTGGCGATATATCCTGGGCCTATGCCATTTACCTGAATATTGTGCTCTGCCCATTCGCAGGCAAGATTTTTGGTAAGCATCTTCAAGCCTCCTTTGGCAGCAGCATAGGCAGAAACGGTTTCACGACCCAACTCACTCATCATGGAGCAGATATTAATGATCTTTCCTCCGCCTTTCTTAATCATGCTTGGCGCTACTGCTTTGGCAAATATAAATGGACCAGTAAGATCAACATCTATCACCTCACGAAAATCTTTGGCAGACATCTCAATGGCGGGAATGCGTTTTATGATTCCTGCATTATTGACCAAAATATCTATGATGCCTACCTCCTTTTCTATCTGCGCCACGATGGCATATACTTGATCCTCATCAGTCACATCACAAACATATCCGTGTGCGACTATTCCGTCGGCCTTGTATGCGGCAATGCCTTTTTGTACCAAATCGGCATTTATGTCATTGAACACAATTTGAGCTCCCGCCCCTTGTAAGGCCCTAGCAATTGCCATTCCTATGCCGTAGGATGCACCAGTGACGAGGGCTATTTTTCCTTTTAATGTAAACATATATAAATATTTGTTAGTTGTAAATTGTTAGTTTATTGGGTTTTACTTCCTCATCTCGAAACTCTTCCAGAGCCGTCGCCCTTCATAAGATTTTCTACTTCGGCAATGCTCACCAAGTTATAATCGCCACTGATGGTATGCTTAAGACAGGATGCAGCAACAGCAAATTCTAAGGCTTTTTTATCGTCACTGGGAAAAGAAATCAATCCGTAGATCAATCCACCCATAAAAGAATCGCCGCCACCCACACGATCCACTATATGGCTAATATCGTATCGCTTAGATATGTGTAGCTTGTTGCCAGAAAATAGACATCCACCCCATGTATTATGATTGGCATTGATGGATCCACGAAGGGTGACAATGACTTTTTTAGCCCTAGGAAATCTTTTCATCATTTGTATGCATACCGATTCAAATTCTGCAGCATTGACCTCGCCTCCAGTATGTGCTACCTCGAAGCCCTGAGGCTTGATTCCGAACACCTTCTCTGCGTCTTCTTCATTGCCCAAAATTACGTCGCAGCCCTCTACCAATGCAGGCATTACCTGATCGGCGGTTTTGCCGTACTTCCACAGATTTTTGCGGTAGTTGAGGTCGGTAGATACGGTAATACCCATTTCGTTGGCAACTTTGATGGCTTCCAAGCATGCGTCGGCAGCTCCCTGCGAAATGGCGGGGGTGATGCCTGTCCAATGAAACCATTGAGCATCTTTAAATACCTCTTTCCAGTCTACCATTCCTGCCTTTATATCGGCAATTGACGAATTGGCCCTGTCGTAAACCACTTTTGAGGCCCTCGCTACGGCTCCCGTCTCAAGAAAGTAAATACCCACTCTGTCGCCTCCACGAAGAATGTGCGAAGTGCCTACATTGTATTTGCGAAGGTCGGAGATGCACCATTCGGCGATGTCGTTCTTGGGCAGGCGGCTAACAAACTCTGTAGGAATGCCATAATTTGCCAACGATACAGCAATATTGGCTTCGCCACCACCAAAAGTGGCATTAAGATTGGTGGATTGAATAAATCTCGAATACCCTGGTGTTGCCAAACGCAGCATGATCTCACCAAAGCTCACAACTTTTTTCATGACTATTTAGTTTTTTAATAATTTAATGATGAATGATAAATTATAAATGAGTATTACTAATTACGTATTCATTTATTTGTCTGACGTAAGCAATTTATTCATTATTCTTTCATCATTATTCTTTGGATTCTGAATAAAGCTTCGCTTTATTCAGAATCCAAAGAATCCCTTGGCATTATTGTACGACACATCTTCTACCAACTTACCTAAAAATGGCATTTCTGAGGCTGGCAGCAATCCCTGTGCCACATCATTGCCGATGAGGTTGCAGAGTATTCGACGAAAATACTCGTGGCGAGGATAGGACAAGAAGCTGCGCGAGTCGGTGAGCATTCCCACAAAACGGCTAAGCAGACCCAGTGAGGATAAGGAGTTCATCTGAGCCTCCATTCCTGCTTTTTGATCCAAAAACCACCAGCCCGAACCGAATTGTATTTTGCCGGCAACGGTGCCATCCTGAAAGTTCCCTATCATGGTGGCTAGCATCTCGTTGTCGCCAGGATTGAGGTTGTAAAGAACGGTTTTAGCCAGCTTGTTTTCGGTATTTAATTTGTCGAGGAACTTCGATAAGTTTTTGGCAACAGAAAAATCGCCAATAGAATCAAAGCCTATATCTGGACCCAAGGTCTTGAACAGCTTGGTATTATTGTTGCGTATAGCACCATAATGAAACTGCTGGACCCATTCTTTTTCCCAGTCCATTTTGGCGCCTTCTATCATCATTGCCGATTTGAATTTTAGTATCTCTGATTGGCTGAGCTCCTTTCCTCCATATACTTTATTGAATATGCTGTCTATTTCGTGGTCGGTATAGTCTTCGGCATAAAACTCTTCAATTCCATGATCCGACAACTTGCATCCTACCGAGGCAAAGAAATCATGGCGCAGTCTTAATGCTTTTAAGACATCGGAGTAAGTGACAATTTTTATTCCCGAGCTTTCGGAAAGCTTTTCCATATACGCCCTAAAATCGGCAGGCACCTCCACTGCCATAGCCTTGTCGGGCCTCCAAGTAGGTAGTACCTTACAAGAAAAGGCATCTTTTTTTATAGCCAAATGATGCTCCAAAGAATCTGTGGGGTCGTCGGTAGTACAGACGACTTCAACATTGTAGTGACTCATCAATCCGCGGGCGGAAAACTGGGGAGTGCGCAGCTTTTCGTTGCAGGCCTCATAAATTTCACGAGCCGTAGATGGATTAAGGAGCTTGTCAATGCCGAAAGCTGCTTTAAGTTCCAAATGAGACCAGTGATATAGGGGGTTGCGCATGGTATAGGGAACAGTTTCCGCCCATTTCTCAAATTTTTCCCAGTCGGAAGTATCTTTGCCTGTACAAAAACGTTCGTCTATGCCATTGGTACGCATAGCCCGCCATTTATAATGGTCGCCATGCAGCCATGCCTGACTGATATTGTCGAACTGTCGATCTATGGCTACCTCCTCGGGATTGAGGTGACAGTGGTAGTCGATGATGGCTTGCTTTTTGGCATGATTGTGATAAAGCTCTTGTGCCGTTTCTGTTTGCAAGGCAAAGTTGTCGTTTATAAATGTTTTCATTAGTGATTAGTTGTGAGTGATTAGTGTTTGGTGATTAGTGATTGATAAAGCTTGACTTTATTTGAGTTTGTCGGCTGTAAAAGTATCCATATCGTCATAATCCAAATTTTCTCCACACATAGCCCATATAAAGGTGTATGCACTGGTGCCAGCAGCAGAGTGAATAGACCAGGAAGGCGAAATAACGGCTTGCTCATTGTCCATAAAGATATGACGAGTTTCTTGGGGCTCTCCCATAAAGTGGCATACTGCCTGTTGGGCAGGGACTTTGAAATAAAAATAAGCCTCCATACGTCGGGAGTGGGTATGTGGGGGCATGGTGTTCCATACGCTACCTGGCTGCAGTTCGGTCATTCCCATCTGCAGCTGACAGCAGGGAACAATTTCACTAAGTATCAATTGGTTGAGCAGCCTTTTGTTGGATGTTTCAGCAGCTCCCAGATCACGCATACGCCTCATTTCGGAGCTTATTTGCACTGTTGGGTAAGCTGTATGTGCTGGAGCGGAGGCAAAATAATATTTTGCGGGCTTTGCCTTATCTTTGCTCTTGAACACTATTTCTTTGGAGCCTCTTCCTACATATATCGCATCTTTGAATTGCATGGGATAGTCTTTGCCATCAATGCTTACAAGGCCTTCTCCTTCTATACAGATAATACCGAGCTCGCGTCTTTCACAAAAATATTCTGAGCGAATGAGATCTACAGTTTCTAACCTGAGATCCTCTTTCACTGGTAGTGCTCCCCCAATAATCAATCGATCGTTGTGGGTATAGCACATCAATACCTCGTCGGCAAGAAAGAGTTTTTCGACGAGAAATTCCTTGCGCAATTGAGCGGTATCGTATTTTTTTACATCAGCGGGGTGAGTTCCCCATCTTTCTTCAATACTTGTTTTCATATATAAAAATTCTTTTATAATTAAAATTCATAACTATTGCGGTTTAGCCTAAATAGCTGCTCGTCTATACATCTTTGGAAGTCTTCTTGCGTAGGCACAGGTTCCCAATAGAGCTCACAAGTGGTCTTGAAAAATATGAGCCCTAAGTGCCTTATCTTATTCATTCTTAGAAAATTCTGTTATATAAAATATTATTTTACCCTGCAAATATACTTATTTTTATCATACTGTGTGCGCAAACAGTAAAATATTTTATACACAATATACAAATTTAATATTTTATTTGCACTTGCATCAAAGTATTAAACCCTGCCTGAGGAAAATATCCAAAATCAGCCCCTCTAATAGTCTGATTGCTATTGCCCTTATCTTGCAAATAATAAGAATAGACCCAGGCATTGCTTTCGTATTGGCGATTGAAAATATTATTGAGCAGCAGGCTTATGGCAATAGAGCTTTTGCTGGATAATGCAAACTCTCGCGCTATGCTAAGCTTGCTAACACAATACGCATCCAAGCTGCGCTCCTTGCTTGATGTATTGTCTATGTATTGTCTGCCCACAAAATTTGAATAAAAACCCACATTCCAATGCTTGCGAGAAAACACAAGGGCATTATTGGCAATTATTGAGGGAGAGAAAGAAAGTTTTGTATCACCAATGTAATTTTCCTGTTGCCCCAGCCATGTCCACTGTGCATCATACATATCTACATGCTCGCTATATTTTTGTATCTTATTTTCGCTCACTGTGAGGCTGGTATTCCAAGTAATAAAGAAAGGCAGTTTGGCAGCAGCACTCACCTCAAGTCCTAGTCGATGAGAATTGGGGATATTGGAACTTAGCATCTCGCCTATCTCATTAATTTTGCCGGTTAAAACAAGCTGATTTTTATATTTCATATAATATATGTTTAATCCCAATTTAAAATACTTATCTTTATAAGTATATCCCAATTCATAGTCTTGCAAACTTTCGGCGGCAGGCTTTTCATTTATTTGAGCATCAGTATAAGCATTCCTATTGGGTTCTCTATGCCCCATTCCTAGCGAGAAAAAAATATCATGATGGGGATTGATACGATAGAAGAGTCCTGCTTTCGGGTTAAAAAATTTAAACCTTTCGTCCACGTCTAGTTTCTGCATTGCCTGAGCCATCCAGTCCCAGGAGTCGTTTTCCCCTACAATTTGGTAATCTATGTATCGATACTGAACATCGGCATATGCGTTCCACTGCTTGCTAAGCGCATAGTTTGCTCGTAAATACATGTTTGCATCGATCTTTGTGCCCTTACTCCTATAAAACTCATGGTGGGGACTTAGTTCTCCCAGATAAGATTTTACCCATGCTAGCCTACCATAATGATCGCCTATATATTTGTTTGCTCCCCCACCCCCGATTATATCCAAAGCATTGGTCTTATAATTGAGAGAAAATATAGTGCCAAAGAAATCATTAGCAATCACTTTTTGGCGCACCATATCGCTTTTTTCTATGAGCTCGTCCTGATTAAAGAAGGGCTTTAGTCCATATTCTTCGAGTTTTCTATCCCTCTTATACTCTTCGTAATAGCCATCGCCACGGGTATAATGTAGGCTGGCATTAATTTGTATGGAGGGGCTAAGAACTTGCAATATAGATAGATGGTAGTTGGTCTGGACAAAATTGTCGGTTTGCTTGTCGTAATATTGGGGTTTCCCATTGGCATCACTGCCCATATATCCTGAGGGGTTGTAGCGCCTATTGGTTTTGAGGCTATCTTTGGGCACTCCGTCCCAGGCGTGATAGGTTTCTTCCTGCCCCCCAAAAACTATTCCTTTTATTATCATATTATTGTTGAAATAGCTGGCTTGCAGGAAATAGGACTTCAAATCGGCACTTGCCCTATCAATATAGCCTTGCGATGAGATGGAGGACAGGCGACTATCAAAGGCCCAATGATTGTTCAGAAGTCCCGTTCCCAATTTTAGTGTTGCCTTGCGGGTATCGAATGATCCGTAGGAGCTGCTAAACTCTGCATGCGGATTATTGGCACTATTTTCTGTTTTCATGTTGATGCTTGCCCCAAAGGCTCCAGCCCCATTGGCAGAAGTGCCCAGACCTCTTTGTACCTGCAGATCCTGTATGGAGGAGGCAAAATCGGGAATATTGACCCAAAAAACGCTATGCGATTCGGAATCGTTCATGGGGATGCCGTTGGCAGTAACATTGATGCGGTTGGCATCGGTGCCGCGAATCCTAAAACTACTATAACCAATACCCGTGCCTGCATCTGAAGTAGCCACCACCGAGGGCGTTAGCGTAAGTAGCGAGGGAATATCCTGTGCAAAATTGAGGCCTTGTATATCCTCTTTTTTGAGATTGCTGTAAGACAGGGGGCTCTTGTCGGAAGCTCTGCTGGATACTACTTGCACTTCCTGAAGGTGCACAAATTGAAGACTGTCGGAGTTTTCTTGCCCTACAAGGAGCATGCCTCCATAGACTAAGCCCGCAATAGATAAAAGAACCTTTTTCATTGTGTTGATAAAATTAATCAATAAAAAAGGGGTATGATTTTCCTTGATTCCTACGACGGCATTACCCGCATCAGGTTCAAAGGGTATAATCTCAGAATGCTAAACTTAGCAAACACCCCCATAGAGGCAGCAAAGGTAGTTAAATACACCTGCTTTGCAAAATAAATTAATTGCAGAGGGGCGCCAAAAATTAGATTTGTAGTCTTAGCATATATAGAGTCTCCTTATTTATTCCTATATTCGCAATCTATTACAAACAAGAGGGGCTCTAAAAAATAGATTTTTCGACGCTGTCAAGGGTGATAACGAAGGGAGTTTGCCTTTGCAAATGACCATTTAGAAACCCGTAGGCAAGGAAGAAAAAGCAATTTATAGAAGTCCCGACAAGACAAATTAAATAATGAAGCAAATAATGATGGTTGATCTCCAAACCCAATATGCCACAATACAAGGAGAAATAGACGATGCTGTGCACAAGGTAATGAGGGACTGCGACTTTATAAACGGAGCCAAGGTGCAAGAGTTTGGCGAAAGCCTGGCAGCATTTACGGGCTCTAAGCATGCTGTGTGCTGTGCCAATGGAACAGATGCCTTGCAAATAGCGCTGATGGCACTAGACCTAAACAAGGGTGATGAGCTTATTATGCCCGCCTTTTGCTATGCGGCAGCAGTGGAAGTAACAGCCTTTCTTGGTCTCAAAGCAGTATTGGTCGATGTAGATCCCGCGACTTACAATATTGACGCAAGGAAAATAGAAGCTGCCATAAGCAATAAAACAAGGGCCATTATTCCCGTGCACCTCTTTGGGCAGAGCTGCGATATGCTGCCCATCAACAATATTTGCAAAAAAAACAACTTAATCATTATCGAAGACAATGCACAAAGCTTAGGCGCTGTATACTCCTTTCCCGACGGAGAAAAAAAACAAACAGGGACAATGGGCAATATTGGCACCCTGTCTTTTTTTCCTACAAAAAATTTGGCTTGCTATGGCGATGGGGGTGCCATGCTTTGCAATGACGACAAGGTGGCAGCAAAACTAAAGATGATAGCCTCGCATGGACAATCAAAAAAATATCAGCACGACATCATAGGATGCAATTCGCGCTTAGATACCCTGCAAGCGGCAATTCTAAGCGTCAAACTACCCTATCTCAACCAATATGCCGCGAGGCGGCAAGCCGCAGCAGCATACTACAAAAAAGGACTAGAGGGCTTGGAAAACGAGATTCTAATGCCCCTAGAAGCGCCATTCTCTACCCATGTATTCCACCAGTTTACCATGCAGATACTCCATAGCAGGCGCGAGCAGCTCAAGGCATTCCTTCAAAAAGAGGGCATTCCTAGCATGGTGTATTACCCAATACCCCTACATAAGCAAAAAGCCTACGAAAACCTTGTGTGCGCTTCGGGAAGTCTAAAGCATAGCGACATGCTTTGCAAGACAGTCCTTTCGCTACCCATGCACTCCGAACTAGAAAACAAGCAGATGGATTTTATCATAGAAAAAATACATGCCTTTTTTGGCTCTAAAATAATATAAGAACCAAGCGGGTGCAGCCAATATTAAAATATTCCCTAAGCCTACTGCCAACTTCGTAAACGCTGAGGGCAGATTTCTACAAAGGGATTCAAGAAAATACAAAGAGCCTACTAATTACTCCTCAATTGGATAGATTAACAAGGAAATCCATGCCCACCATAAAATTTGCGCCAGGCATAGGGAAGCCCTGGTTGATACTATAGCATGCATTGGTGATATTGTCGGCCTTTAGAAATACAGAATGCTTGCTAGCAATCTTGTAAGAGGCTTTGAAATTGAGTAGAGTATAATGCACCGTTTTGGCATCGGCAGCAGTGCTTAGGTTCAATCCATTGATATGTTGAGTATTTAGCATGAAGTCGATATTGAAAATATTGGCATTCAAGCCCATAAAAAATTGATGCTTAGGTGCAGCAACAAGCGCCTTTTTTTTATGAAGGAAGCTATAGTTAGCATTCACTTTAAGGTGTTTGCTGAACCTGTACTTTAGCATCGACTCAAACCCCTTGTGTATAAAGCTGCCAGAGTTCATATTCTTGGGTCTCCCATCTACCATGAGTGTCTGTATCATATTTTTTCCCTCAATAAAATAGGCAGTAAGTTCCAAGTCTAGCGCCTCATTAAATGCTGTTTGCACATAAGAAAGTTCATAATTCATCATTACCTCTGGCTCTAGATCAGCATTGGCGGGAGCAAACATATAAAGTTCTCGGATATTGGGACTGCGAAAGCCCTTGGAGATATTGCCCCTTATAGTCCTTGCTGTAGGATGTATGCGGTAGCTTATCCCTGCTTGCGGCACCCATTCGCTACCATAGCTCTGATTGACTTCTAGTCGCATTCCAGCATTGAGGTTGAGTTTTTGCCACAAGTCTTGCTCTATAAGTGCATAGGGAGCAAACTCATTCACAAGTTTGTCGACCAATTGCTGATCGGGGCCCACAATAGAATCGTTCCATGCCCTTCCTCCCCACTGCTTGTAGTCCATACCGAGGCTAAGCTTACTTCCTTCCATGGGACTAAAATGCTGATAGGCTGTAGCTCCCGAATTATGATCCCTCGATTGAAATAAATAAGTGGGTGCAAGGCCGTTTTTCCATCCGTCATTAACTTCATGATTGCCCGTGTTATGAAAAAACTTTACTGAGCCCTCTGTAGTGCTGTAAGTATTATTCAGGGACAAGGAGGCAGTACCCCTAAAGGCATCCACCCACGATTCTATCTTCGGATCGCTTATAGTGCCGGGGTTTGTTGACCTTATTTTTGCCGCGAGAATATCTCCGCTAGCCTTCCAATGAGGGTCTATCTGGTAGTTTAATTTTGCATACGCATTGTCCATGCTAAAATCGGAATTTACTCTATGCCCATCCGTTTGGTCGTGATTGAAAGAAAACATACCATCGAACTTCTTCTTTTTAAAAGCCAAGTTAAACATATATTTTTGTGTGTTGTATGAGCCATACATCAATCTCCCCTTCATCTGTACGCCTTCTTTGCTAGCATTACGAGTAATCATATTGATGGCTCCTGCCATGGCGTTGGATCCATACATTAAGGATGCGGGGCCCCTTACAATCTCGACGCTCTCAATATCTGAAGCCATGTAGGTGTCGGGCAAATGATGTCCAAAAATACCTGCCCATTGTGCCTGCCCATCAAAGAGCATGAGCACCTTATTGCCCGAGCCAATGCCGCGTATGCTTATAGATCCTGCCGATCCACCGGCAAGTCCAAAGCCCGTAATTCCTCTTTCTGTAATAAAGAGTCCAGGCACCTGCTCTGAGAGTATTGGCAGCAGTGAGGATTCTCCGGAAACATCTATCTGGTCAAGCGACAATTCACTTACAGACATTGTTTTAGAATAATTTTTGATAGGGGGTTTTGTGCCATGCACCACAACATTTTCTAGCCTTATGGTGTCGGGAAATTGCTGCGCCCATAGCATTGCGGGCACATTGATAAGTAGCAAGAGAAGAAGAATACTAGGTTTTTTTTGCATTAGCTCAATTTTTAGTGTTTATTTTTAATTTTTTCATCCAGTCTATCATCTTTTATTCCTGCAGGCTCTTGGTGGATAATTACCTGCGATCGTGGGTATAGCTTTTTTAGATCATCTTCCACCTGGTGGGCATAGGCGTGAGCCTGATTGAGGCTCAGTGCACCATCGAGTTCTAGGTGAAATTCAAAGTTGTAAACTCCCCCTATATTTCGTGTTCTGAGGTCGTGAATATCTCCTACAAAGGGAAGTTTGGTGATGGAGGTTTCTACCTGGCTTCTAATCTCCTTGCTCAGTTCCACATCGAGTATCATTCTGATGGCATCGGCAGCCAATTTGTAGGCTGTGTATAGCAGGTATGAGGAAATAAGAATTGCTACGAGGGAATCGAACCAAAATATCTTGAAATATTTTACCACCAGCAGGGTAGTTATAATAGAGATGTTGGTGGCTATATCAACCACATAATGCGCGCTATCGGCGAGTATTGCCTGAGATTGAGTTTTTCTGTATACTCGTTTTTGGTAATAGATGATGGCAAAAGTAGCTATCAGGCTTATCATCATTATCACGAGTCCCATGCTAGTTTGCTCTATGCTGGTAGTGTCTTTGAATCGTTTTATGCCGCCAAAAATAATAAAACAAGCCGAGGCTGCTATAAATGCCGACTGAAACAAGGCACTCAGCGCCTCAATTTTTCCATAGCCATAGCGATGGTTCTCGCTGGCTGGTAGGGAGGAGATTTTTATGGCAAAGAAAGTTACTATAGAGCCAATAATATCGGATAGGCTATCTACCATAGATGACAATACCGATAGAGAGCCTGTATATAGGGCAGCAAATATTTTCAAAATGCATAGAAAGCCCGATACCGCTATGGCAAGAAGGCTAGCTCGCTTATTTAACTGATCGGCTGTTGCCTTGTCTATCATAATCTATATCTTCCATTATTTATCGCTTCCACAATTTATCGCTTCCACCGTCGGTGCACCCACAGCCAGTTAAATTCCTGCTGGCAGATGTTTTGTTCCAACAAGTGCCCATAGTCTCTCGTTATTTTATAGTCTTCAAGTTCCTTGGGCTTGTCTGTCAATGGCTGGCAGGTAATACGGTATTTCCCCCTAGATTTTTGTATCACATTAAAATATACCAGTACGCTATTGCTAGCTTTCCCTATTTTTTCTATTCCGGGAAACATTGCTGTAGGCTGGTTTAGAAATTCTATGCGATAGTTTTCGTCCACCACCCGCGGACACTGATCGCCCAAAAAAAGATAGAGGGCCGCTGAATGCTTTCCTGACAGTATATGGCGGGCTACCTGCTTGGCAGGAATTAATTTCATCCCAAAGCGGGAACGAAGAGCGAGCATTAGCTTATCTAAAACCTTGTTTCTTAAAGGTTTGTATACAGAATAGCATTCTATGGGTAGACAAAAAGGAAGTATATTAAACAGCTCCCAATTGCCACAATGCCCCAGTGCGGCAATAACGTTTCTACCCTCGGATATATGTGAAGTAAGGAACTCAAAACCTTGGAGTTCTATTTTTTTTGCTTGTTGATGCGGTGCTATAGAGAACGATTTGAGAATTTCGGCAAAATGATCCCAAAAAGAGCGATAAAAATCTTTCATGACTGCGTGTATATGCTCATATTTTTTGAGGGGAAATGAGCGCGAAAGATTTGTAACAACTACATTTTTCCTATATCCCACAAGATGGTAGTCCAATAAGAACAGTGCAGATGTGGTGGCATACAGCATACCTGTGGGCAATAGGCTTAGCAGGTAGGCCAATATCCACAATACTCTAAATGATATTGTATTAATAAGATATCTCATACTTATCTCAAAAAACCATCTCAAAAATGAGATGGTTTTGAGTTGTTTGAGTAATATTAATTATTTCATTTCATTCTGAGCAGCAACAATAACTTTATTGCCTATCGCTTCCATTTTTTCTTTTTGAGCAGTGGTAAATTCAGATCCATATTTGGCTAAGTCTGCAGAAACGGCTTGCATTTCTTCGCTCAACTTCATAAGTTCTGCTTGTGCGGCAGCATCTGTAGAATTTGCCATCAGTACAACATACTTATCCATAAGTGTAGAGTACCTCTCGATAGTTTCGTCTAAATTGGCTGAAGAGTTTGCTACCTCTTCAATTGCTACCTCTTCAATTGTTACGCCTTCAACAACAGCTTCATTTTCTTTTTTAGAACCATCACAAGACACCATTGACACTGTCATTGCGGCAGCAAAAAGAAACATTGAAATTTTTTTCATTTTTTTATTATTTTATTTATAAAATGCTATGTAATCTTCTCAATTACGGAGCAAAGATACAAAAATAAAAAACAGTATCTACTAAAAAGCAACTATTTAATTTAATATTTTATCCATTTAAGCAATTCTTTTAATCCTGGGTTTTTCCCATGCATCAGTATGCCAACTCTATATATCTTGGCACTAAGTTTCACCAAGAAAACTACAGTCAAAAATAGTAGCCCCAAGGAGAGCATTTTTTCCCACAATGGCACTCCAAAGGGTATGCGCACCATCATAACTATGGGAGCTGTTAGCGGAAAGATGGATGTCCAAAACGCTAGTGGCCCATCGGGGTTTTGCAAGCTATATATTCCAGCGTATATAGCAAACATAATGATTAGGCTTACGGGGGCCATATATTGCTGTGCATCTTCTTGAGTATTAAGCATGGCTCCAATGGCGGAAAAAATTGCGGCATAAGCAAGAAACCCCCCTATAAAAAATATTATAAAATAAAATAATATCTCTATAATATTTATTGACGACATCATTTCTTGGGCTTTCACTATGGAGTTTATATCCACATTGGCGGATATTGACGACAAGTCGGGAGCGGGGCCCCTGGAAACAAAGACTAAGGATGCAACAAACATAGCGCCTAGAAGGATGGCCCAGAGGAATACCTGAGTGAGGCCTACTAGCCCTATGCCTATTATCTTGCCCATCATGAGTTCAAAGGGCTTGACGGACGAAATTATCACCTCTACTATCCTATTGGTTTTTTCTTCCAGCACTCCCTGCATCACCATGGAGCCGTACAGCAATATAAATGTGTATATAAGCATCATAAAGGACAAGCCTACAAAAGTTGCTACCTCTGTGTAGGATACAGTTTCTTTGCCTGAATCATCCCATTTGATGGTTTGCATATTGACAGATATGCGGCTTTCGTCAATGATCTGCCGTAGGTCGGCAATATCATACGAATTGAGCTTCTCTTCGCGCAGATGCTCGTTGAGGGGCCTGGAGATTTGATTCTGAATATCGAGAGGAATTTGCTGCCGTGAGTATACTGTGATGGCAGAGGGATTGTCCAATAGATTGTCGGTAATTACCACGGTGGCATATATGCCTTCGTCGCTTTTATTTCTAAACTCTTCAAAACTTTGGTCGGCTCTTACAAACTGGCATTGCTCGGTATTTTCAAAGAAGGGGAAGTATTTGTCGGTATGGTCGAGCACCGCAATTATCTTTGCCTTGCTGTCTTTGAAGGTCGATAGAAATAGTGTGCCAAAAATTAGTCCTATAAGCAATATGGGCACTAGAAATGTGAGTATGAGGAATGATTTTTTTCTTACTCTGCTGGTATACTCTCTTTGTATGACTATTCCTATTTTATTCATGGCTCTTTGTTGTTTTAGATACGGTGCTGATAAATATATCGTTCATAGATGGTATTTCTTCTTCAAAAGAAATAATTTCATTGTGGGCTGCTAGCATTGTCAATAGTGTAGAATTGCTTACCTCTCGCAATTTTCTTATTCGCAAAATAGACTGCCCCTGAATTTCTTTTGTGTCTATAATCTCAAAATCTTCGCCGGAACTTACATTACTCTGACTGGCTATTTTTACTGAAAATATATTCGTCTTATGCCTCATTCTCACATCTGCTACCGAACCGCTAAGCACTATCCTCGATTTATCGACAAGGGCAATGTCGTCGCATATCTCTTCTACGGATGCCATATTGTGTGTGGAAAAGATAATTGTTTTGCCCCTGGCCTTGAGTTCCAATATTTCATTTTTGAGGAGTTCGGCATTTATGGGGTCGAATCCACTGAAGGGCTCATCAAATATCAACAGCTCGGGATCGTGAATGAGGGTAATTACAAATTGTACCTTCTGCTGCATTCCCTTCGAGAGTTCTTCGAGTTTCTTGTCCCACCAAGCCATTATTTCAAACTTCTCGAACCAGCTTTTTAGTCGCCTTATGGCCTCTTGCTTGCTCAGTCCCTTTAGTCGTGCTAGATAGATAGCCTGTTCGCCAACTTTCATTTTTTTGTACAAACCCCTCTCTTCGGGCAAATACCCTATATTGTAAATATCTTTAGCATTGAGCATCTCCCCATTGAGCAAAACGCTGCCGCTATCGGGAGCCGTTATCTGATTGATGATCCTTATCAGGGTGGTTTTGCCTGCGCCATTGGGCCCCAACAAGCCAAAGATTTCTCCTTGAGGAACTTGTATACTTACCTTGTCGAGCGCCAAATGATTGGCATATTGCTTGACTACATCTCTTGTTTCTAAAAAAACCATATTTTCTTTTTAACCGTACACATTTTTATACCTTTCTACCGAGCGATAGAAGCAAAACATACCTCTATAATTATTAAATATTTACACCATATTTTGGGGCTCTTGCACTTCTGCAAGTACGTCATGCACTTCTGAATAGGGCTTTATTGCAATTACTGATAAAGGTCGATCACAATTTTTACAATAAATAGGGCAACGATAATATATACTGGTAGTTTTATATCCTTTGCTCTACCAGAGAATAATTTCATAAAGAAAAATCCCAACATTCCAAATATAATGCCTTGAGCAATGCTAAAAGCAAAGGGCATCATAATAATTGTGAGATAGGCAGGGAGAGATTCTGTGAAGTCGTCGAAATTGATATTTACTACCGACCCTAACATAAAGAGCCCTACAATGACTAGGGCGGGAGCTGTGGCTTGCGCGGGAATGGCCAAGAACAAGGGCGATAAGAACAGTGCCAAGAAAAAGAAGGCGGCAGTACTTAGAGCTGTTAGTCCTGTGCGCCCTCCTGCGGCAACTCCCGAGGCGCTCTCTACATATGATGTTACGGGACTTGTGCCTAGCACGGCGCCAAGCGTAGTGCCTAAGGCATCTGCCAAGAGGGCTTTTTTTACCTGAGGGAAATTGCCCTTTTCATCTATCAATCCTGCCTTAGAGGCTACGCCAATAAGTGTGCCTATGGTGTCGAAGAGATTGACAAAAAGGAAGGTGAATACGACAAATAGCATGTCGAAGGTAAGGATTTCCTGCCATTTGAACTGTGCAAAAATCGGTGCCACACTGGCTGGCATGCTTACAAATCCATTGGCTGGCATCTCTACCTTGCCCACAAAATATCCTAGCACCGACGATGATAGTATGCCTATAAGTATGGCTCCTGGTATATTTCGGGCGAGCATAATGCCCGTTGCCAGCAGCCCAAAGAGGGCTACCCACACTCCCCTGTCGCTAAATGAGCCCAAAGAGAGCATTGTATGCTCGTTGCTTACAACTATACCCGCATGTTGCAGTCCTATGAGGGTGATAAAGAGCCCTATACCTACGGGAATAGCGTGTTTTATAGTTGCAGGAATGGCATTGACAATCATTTCGCGAATATTGAAGACTGTGAGCAGGAGGAATATAAGTCCTTCGATAAACACGGCGGTGAGTGCAAATTGCCAGGAATAGCCCATGCCTAAGACTACGGTGACGGCAAAAAAACTGTTGAGCCCCATGCCTGGAGCCTGTGCTACGGGTATGTTGGCTATAAATGCCATTAGCAATGTGCCTATCATACTTGCCAGGGCGGTGGCAGTAAAGAGTGCCGCCTTGTCCATTCCTGTAATGCCGAGTATCATGGGATTGACGCTGAGAATATACGACATGGTAAGGAAGGTGATGAGCCCCGCCGTGAGTTCGGTTTTTATACTGCTGCCTTTCTCTTGAATCTTAAAAAATTTGTTTAGCATCAGAAGATCCATTTAGCGGCGAGGGTGGGTAGTACATTTATCTCGCAGGAGTAGAAGTTTTTAGAGATCTCTACCTCGCTTCCTAGGGAAAAATGCTGTGTGACATTGAACCACACCTGTGGCTGCGCCACGAATATAAGTTTCTTGCTTCCGGAAGTGCCTATGCGATCTTTGTTTTCAGACCATAGGTCGGCAAATCCCGAGAGGGTAATTTTCTTGTTGGTAGAAGTCCAGTTCCATATTCCTGTGAGCTGGGCATCATGGCTGGAACTCATGAAAGCATTGTATTTGTATACCAAATAGCTCCCCAAATGCACATCGCCCATAGCAAAAGAGTAGGATGGGCCTATGAGGTATGCTCCGGGAATTGTGCCAAAGGCGCTTACGCCCCCATTATATTCGAGGTGGGCAGCCAGGGGGAAGTCCCACATCTTGATGTCTCTAGCTATTTCCCAGTATGCAGATGTCATGTTTCCCTTACTTCCAGAATACACCATGTCTATAAAGAAGAATGTAGTGCCCCATTTGTCGGGCTTGAAAGCTTCGACGGTGGTGAAGAGATAGTTTTTGCTAGCCCTGTCGGCAGCACTATTTGCGCGTGTGGTGTGTCGCGTGTCGTAATGTAATTGTACGTTTTGAGCTGGCAGACTCGCTATAAAAAGCATAAAGACGATACTGACGAGGGTAATTTTTTTAATCATAAATGAAGAATGAAGAATGAAGAATTAATAATGAGTAATGAGTAATGCTTTGAAAGAATATTGCGCAAATATAACATATTTTGGTCGAAATCACCACAATTTACTTGAACTAATCTACATGTAGCATTTTAAGTACGCATTTAGTTCCTTACATTCTCAGTATAATGCGTTCGCCAGCATGCTTTGAAATGAGCATCTGCGTTTCCTTTAGTTCCGATAGTTGCTTCATGAGTAGCATAAGCTCGTCCATGCTGGCCTCTGCCTGCACATTTTTTATTCTAAGGGAAAGCTGCTTTATTGCTTCTTTGAGTACGGCATCCTTGTATACTAGCATCAGATAGGGGATTGTTTCTAGGAGTTTTTCCGACTCTTCTTCGAGTTTTTTAAACTTAGAATGCACCTTGCTCAGGGTATATTTGTCGCTCACCAAATCTACTGCGAGCATGCTTATCTCTGGATTGGGATGCTGCAAGAAATATCTTTCGGCAATAAAGCCCTCGTCCTTGCATTTCTCAAAAGCCTCTGCTAGCATTGTTTTGTATAGGGGATTGAGAAATTCTAGCTGGTCATTTTGCAGGTCTGCAAAGATGTGCTCTACCACATGTACTGGCACTTCCTCTTTCTTGTCTTCGTCTTGCTGAATATACAGTATGAGCTCGCCGTATCGCACCACAAAACGGAGTATGCTAAGCTCTATGGCATCGTAAATAAATTCTTTTGCAGCTGTAGTGGCTGGTTCTTTTTCGCTTTCAAAGGGGGGCTTCTCTGCAGAAGGCTGAGTGTTTGGAGCAATTATATTGGTATTCTTGGCAGCAGTTTGCACCTTGCTGGAAACTAGTGCTTTAGGACTTTTGGCTACCTCTCTTCGTTTCTTGATGATGGCGTTCATCAATATGCTCTCATCCATCTCAAAGAGTCTGGCACAGTCTTTATTATATACCGAACGTATTATTTCTTCGGGAATGATGGCTATGGTATTTACTATTTCGGTGATAAGCTGCGCCCGCTTTATGGGGTCTTCTCCAGCCTCGTCCATCAGTAGTTTTGCCTTGAAGCGCACAAAATCTGTTTCTTCGTGTTTTATATAGCCAATAAGGGATTCCGCATTTTGTTTCTTGGCAAAAGAATCGGGGTCTTCGCCTGGGGGTAGCAATACTACTTTTATATTCATGCCCTCTTCCAGCAAAAGATCTATACCCCTTAGAGCTGCCTTGATACCTGCGGCATCGCCATCATAGAGTATTGTGATGTTGTCTGTAAAGCGGTGCACTAGGCGTATCTGCCCCTGGGTGAGTGCTGTGCCTGAGGATGCTACCACATTTTCTATGCCCGCTTGGTGCATAGATATAACATCGGTATAGCCCTCTACGAGGAAGCATTTGTCGTGTTTTACCATGGCCTGACGCGCAAAATAAATACCATAGAGCTCATTGCCCTTATGGTATATTTCACTCTCTGGAGAGTTTATATACTTGGCTATCTTGTCTTCTTTCTTTAGTGTGCGCCCTCCAAAGGCAACAATTTTTCCTGAGAGGCTGTGTACTGGAAACAGCACCCTCCCTCTAAACCTATCGGCAAGATAGTTGTTGTCGCCAACAATGCTGAGACCCGTTTTTTCGAGATATGGCAGCTTATAACCTGCATTTATGGCGCCTTGGGTGAAGGCATCTTTCTGCTCTAAGGCATAGCCCAACTGAAATTTATCTATAATATCTTCTCTAAAGCCCCTAGCCTTGAAATAAGAAAGCGCCACCGATTTGCCTTCTAGGTGGTTCAATAAGTTGTTGGCAAATATTTTTTGCGCATACGCGTTGATTATAAATAGGCTTTCTCTGTCGCTATGTCTTTGCTTTTGTTCGGTGCTTAGCTCCTGCTCGTGGACTTCTATTCCATATTTTTTTGCCAAATATTTCAGTGCTTCCACATATGTTAGCTGCTCGTGCTTCATCATGAAGTGTATGGGGGTGCCGCCTTCGCCACAAGAAAAACACTTGCAAATATTTTTGGAGGGCGACACATAGAATGAGGGGGTTTTGTCTTCGTGAAATGGACAAAGCCCCACATAATTTACCCCACGCTTGCGCAGGGTGATATAGTCGCCTATCACCTCCTCTATGCGGGCGGCCGACTGAATACGTTCTACAGTAATTGGATCTATCATATCTAGCGGGCAAAGTTACTAATAAATGAGCATTGTTTTGCCTTTGCTGGCTTGAAATTCACTGACCAGACTTAGTCTCTTTATATAGTATATGGGCTCAATTACTGCCCTCCAAAATGCTTTCGGTAATCGCGGGGGCTCAATCCTGCAATGCGCTTAAAAGTCTGATTGAAATGCGAAATTGTATTGAACCCACATTCCATGCTTATCTGCGAAATATTGCCTTTGTTGTTGATAAGCAATTTGCAGGCATAACCTATACGCAGTTCCAGCATATATTCTACAAATGTTTTCCCCACTTTTTCTTTAAAATACCTACAAAAAGCAGTAGTATTCATAGATACCATAGACGATAGCAGTTCCAGTTTTATTGCTGCGGTATAGTTGTAGCGTATATAAGAGAGCACCTTGTCTATTCGTATGTCGGAAGAGTATGATACGGCATTATTGTAATGATCACTACCTATGGTATGTGCGGACTCTATTTCGGACATTTTTCCTAGCAATGTTAGTAGGTGGGTGAGCTGCTTGATGCCCGAAAGCTTGGGAAGTTTTTTGATATGCCTGAGTAGTGCCTGGCTGCTATCCTTAGGGAAATACAAACCCCTCTCCGACTTTTGCAGCAGCGATTTTACGCCCTTCAAAACGGGATAGTTGGAAACGGCATGTGCCATAAAATTTTTCTCGAACTGAATAATAATCCCCTTGGTGCGAAGATCGTTGTTGCGGCACTCATATTCGGGGGCACTTTTCATGAAATGTGGCAGATTGCTGCCCACCAAGAGTATGTCGCCAGGAAAAAATGGGCTTATGCTGTCAGCAATAAATCTTGTGCCTTCGCCCTGCTCTATATATATTATCTCGTACTCATTGTGCATATGCCAGGGAAAAAAGAAATGCTTGTAATCGAAAACACGGGCGTTTATGGGCCGCGCTTCTGACAGAGACAACTGCTCTTGCAGTAAGTTCTTTGTTTTCATTTATCAAAATTGCTAGCGATGACACATTTCTTTAAAATCGCAGTATGCACATTTGCTCGTGGCAGAGGTCTGTGAAAAAGGTATGCTAGCATCAAACAATTCGCCTACCTTATCGGTGAAAGCGGCATCGAACTCGCCCAAAAGATCGCGAAAATCGCTGATCTCTTCTTTCTCAAATTTTATTACCGAGCTATAGTCTGCTCTACCAGCCTCCTGCATATACAATAAGGAGGGAACTATTGGCAAATTGTATGCCTGCTCCTTGGCAAGCACGCTGGCATAAACAAAGGTCTGAAAGATATGCGAGGCGCGAAGGTCTTTTTGCTCTAGCAGGCCGCCTATAGTCTTGTAGGTCTTGCTAATGCCGCTGGTTTTGTAGTCTACAATACGTATGGAGCCATCTTTTTCTTCCAGCCTATCTATAATACCGCCTATCTTTATGCGCAGTCCTGCCGCGGGAATTGCGAAATCGGCATATTCGCGCATCTCCAAGCCTAGTATGGTAAAGGGAGTTCGACGCATATCGAAATGTATAAGGCGGCGCAGCATATGGCGCACCACCCTAAAATTTATTAGCTGCTCGCCATTGTACTGCTCCAGTCCAATATTTTTGCCTTTAAAATACTCTTCACCAAAGGATTGAGCTACTATACCATCCAGCAGCAAGCTGTTGTTTGACGCCAAATCTAAGAGAGAGCGGCTTACTACAAAGGGAGTAAACATCCCCGTGGATGGCAGCCTGCCGAGCTCGCGGTACAGCAGCTCTGCCGAGCGATGAAAGATGGTACCAAAAATAGAGCTGTCGAGCTCTTCCGACAAGTCATCTTTTTGCCGAAGCTCCTCTACATACTGAAGATAAAAACGCAGGGAGCAGTCTATAAATATATTCATTGCCGAGGGCGAGAGGCTCTGGGCCGACGTGTTGCTGCTTATATCGTACCTATCTTTTAGTGCCTGCAGTAGCTGGGGAGTTTTTTCTACCACTATCTCCTGCCTCTGCAGGGGCTGAATGCTAGCCTGCAGGCTTGCCCTCTCAATATTCAATCGCGGATCTAGCAGCAGTTGCAAAATAAAGCGGCTCATTTCCGACTTGCCGCTCTGCGTTTTGTCGGTATTGTAGATTAGGGTAATATTTTCTGCCCTTTGCAGCAGCCTATAGAAATAATACGCATACACCGAATCTTGGTGCTCCACGGTACTTAGCCCCACATGCTGACGCAAAAATTGAGGAATAAAGGTGCTGTCGTTCTCTGTGGCTGGCATAAAACCCTCATTGGTAGAGAGCAGCAAGATATTTTTGAAATCTAGGCTGCGGGTTTCCAACACCCCCATTACCTGCAAACCCCTGATAGGCTCGCCATGAAAGGGTATGCTGGTGGAGGATAGCAACTTGCGTAGGAGGCGCAGGAAGGTGCTCTTCTCAATATGTATCTCCCCATTTGCTAGTAGGCCCAATAGCCTATTTACTAGCTGGTAGGACTGGAAAATAGACTCCTGATAAAGGTCGTGGTAAATATCTTCCGCGGTATCTTCCGCGGTATCTTCTGAGGTATCGCCGCCCTTATCCGATGGCGATTCGTAGGCTATTCCCAAACGCTTGATTATACGCAGCAGGTATTCTGCAAGCTCCGCGCTGCTGGCGGTAGGTCTAAATATATCCTCGTCTTTGAGTATAGCCAAGGTGGGATAGAAAATATGCTCCTGCACTATTTGCTGCTCTATATCGCTAGCTTCAGCAAAAATCGTTTGTGTATAGGGGTGGCGCAAGACGGGGAGCACATACAGATAGCGGAAGGCGGTGCCCCTAGATGCTAGCCCCTTTATCTGCATTTCTACAAGAATGTAGAGAAAACTATGGATGGGCGACTGTGTGAGGGGGAAGCCCATGGTGATATTTACATTTGCCACCTTCTGGGGCGAAATGGCGTGCACCACACTTGGCAATATGCCCTCGTTGCACAATACAATTGCCGAATCGGGCGACACAAATTCCGCTTTCTCCAGGCTATCTATCCAGCTATCTATATATGAGGCTTGTCCGCTCTCACTAGAGGAGGCGATGATGGTAATTTTCTTGCGCGGCGACAAGAAGTTGTCGAAGTGCGACTTGTCCAAGACCTCGCCAAACTTTTTTTTGTTGGCGCCAATAAATCGCCCCGCCTCATTTACAAAGGCATCGCTGTCATTGAGATAAAAAATATCGTAGTCCCAATAAAATAGGGCCTTGGGCTTGAGGATCTTGAAAAGCTGCTCCTCGCTCTTGTGCAGCACATTGAAACCTACAAACACATAATGCTCCATGGCAAAAGATTCCGAGGGGCTCTCTACGACTTCGCGCATGAGCATGCCAGGATATGCCAGCCCTTGGGAGCGCAATTTTTCTTTAAAGAGCACATACACCCTGCCCAGAATATTCCATACAGAGAGAAATGCTGTCTGCAAGGATGTGTTTGCCCCAAATGTATTTTTGAAGTAGTGGGATATTGCCGACACCTGACCCTCGCTGAGGTGAGAAAAGTCGTCTTTGAGATTGTCTAAGTCTTGCAGATTGCTAAATAGGGAGAGGGCATTGACCATATTTTTGTCTACCTCGTCAAAATCTCGCAGCAGTATCTCGCCAAAATGATAGAACTCATCCAGCGTTTCGCTGGTGTTCTTGCTTGCCGTGGCATTGTATACCTCTACATAGGCCTCATAGAGCGTTGCTACAAGTTTTATGCTGTCGGCAACGCATAGGGAGGAGGCTTCTTGAAAAAGCTCTTCTATAGAGAAATATTGCGGAGCCCACAGCGTTTGCTGGGCGTGTTGGTAAAGATATTGATTGAAAAACAATCGGGCGCGCCTACTAGGAAATACCACTGACACATGGGCTAGCCTTGTGCCAAATCTAGCGAGCATATCGGCGGCAACAAGCCCCAAAAAGGAATCACTTCCAGCCTCAGCACCCCCCAGTAGAGAGCCGCCGGCAGATGAGGGGATGCTGTGAGGGGCAATGTGAGGCAACATAGCCTACAATTAAAACGGTAGGTCGTCGGCAGGATTTGAAACCAGTGGCGGAGGGGGAGTAGATGCGTATTGCTCACCACCCGAGGGTGGCGAGAAGCTGCCACTAGAAGAGCCTGCAAGCTCTACCTTCCATGCCTTGATGTCGGTATACCAGCGGCTACTGTATTCGCGACTTTCTATATCAAAATCTATGGTAAGCATATTGCCTACCTGCAATTGCGATTCGTTGATCCTGTCGCCCCATACAGAGATACAGATCTTTTTGGGGTATTGACCATCGGTTTCTACAATAATATCTTGCTTCCTCCATTCTCCATTTTTTCCTTGCCCCGACTGTAGCGGCAAAACAAGTGTCAATTTTGCTGTTAATTGCATATCTTCTTAATTATAAGTTTAATATCGTATGTTTTTAATATAAATTTTACAACAAAGATAAGGGAAAAATTTGATTTTACCTCAAACATTTCCCTTATCTTCGTCGGATATTCTAGGTCGCCCTTTTTTTCTCGCCTATGCTAGGGTTTACATACTCTAGGGTTTACATACTCTAGGGTTCACACTCTCTAGGGGTTCACACCCCTAGCTAGCATGTGTCGCCCTTTCAGGGCTTTATTTTTTTATTATCTTCCTCACTAGGGTTTGCTTATCGCTTACTACTCGCATTATATAAGAG
>BHEP01000024.1 GCA_003851245.1 Bacteroidales bacterium
GGTTTTACCAGTCCTTCAATCCATTGCACATATGATTCCTCACATTCGGGAAGATTGGTCGGCCCACAGCCCCAGTACATTTCCTGTAAATTGATATTGCTTTGAAAGTTGCCACTCCACGGAGCCTCTACAAATGTGTTCCAAGCCCCTTGCAATGTAGATGGGAGTGTGCCTTTTCGAGAAGCACTGATTACCAGATAGCGACTTAGATTAAACCAAAGCGTTTTGAGAGAAGCGTCGTCGGTCATTCCTTTTTGTAGTTGTGCTACTCGCTCATTGGTAGGAAGTTGCTCGAGAGAAGTATCTCCGACCATGGACAATTTTACTCTGTTGTATAAATTTTGATAGTCCGTTTTATGTCTCTGTTCAATTTCGGCATAGCTTTTTGTCGCAAGGTCATTCATCACTTTTTGGGTACTTTCTTCTGGGTTTACTCCTTTGAATAGGGGGTAGTCTTGCACATATTCTGTATCGACGGTATAAAGCAAGGTCACATTGTCAGCTTGGTCAACATGAATTTGATTGTTTGCAATAGATAATTTTCCTCCTTCAGCAATCGCTTTAATTCGTATGCAATACCTCAAGCCATTGCCGCTGATAAGTCCAGAAAAAACAAGCTCATCTTTATTGTGACTAATCGCATCTTCCTTGTAGGTCAAGGGGTGTGAGAGATTGAAACTTATTTTCCCTTTTTTATCAGCCGATAGTTGTAATACAAGCACTTTGTCGGGGTAGCTACAAAAATATTCTCTGTTGTATTGCACACCATCTTGCTTAAAGGATACAAAGCCTTTAGAATTTTTCAAATCCAATCCACGGACATAATCGGATATAGGAAAGTTTTCTTTCTTAAAATTAATATCAATATGACCAACGTTAGAAAAAAATCCGTAGTTAGAGAAATCTCCCATCATATATAATTTACAGAGAGAGTCGGCTTGAAGGTACTGATTGTTTACAATCAGTTTCCGTATCTCATCAATTTTGTCTTTACCCCCTTCTTTGTTTCCATATTGGTAATTTGGACTTATATGAGGGCCGCCTGTCCAAAATGTTTTTTCGGCAATATCCAATCTTTCTTTATTGACATCTCCATAAAACGAGGCACCCATATATCCATTTCCAATATGCAGTGTTTGTTGTGACCAATTAGTTGCAGGATAGGTAAACCACAGTGTTTGATCAGGACTTAATAGAGGTCTTGCTATGATAGGGCTTGATAGTAGTCCAATAGCAAGGCATGTAAACGATTTGAGGTAAGTTTTCATTTTACTTCTCATATTAATTATTAAATTAAGAACTTGTAGCAGGCGTTTTATTTCCTCCTACAAGTCCCTTGTTGTGTTACCATCCAGGATTATTCAAATTGGGATTTGTTTCCAATTCGCTGCGAGGGATGGGCATAAAATACATTTTAGCTTCAAAAACATAAGGCGCTTCATCGACCTCATAAGTTTGATACGTCCATGTTTTTCTCAGCATATCCAGTTGTTGGGTAAAAGAGCCCGTCTTGTATGCTTGAGATGCCAATATATCAGCATTTTCTAACAAGTTCAAGAGAATTTTCGCCCCTTTAAATTTCCGTCCTCCGAGGAGGCTTTCTGCCAATTTCCATCTACGTAAATCCCAATATCGCTTGTGTTCGAAACATAGCTCTATGTATCTTTCGTTTTGTATAAACTTTCTAAGGGCTTCCTTACTCTGTCTGTTTTTTGCAGGCACTTCAGGGCTTAGTATTCCTGCTCTATCTCTAATTTTGAACAGCTCATTGCACGCCAGTTCGGACTCTCCCATTTCATTTAATGCTTCTGCTAAGTTTAGAATCACTTCCGCCAAGCGAATTTCGATAAATGGTGTTTCGCTACCATTGCCATACGAATAGGCATTTATTGCCAAATCCTCTTTGATACCCTTGCGGTAAATATATCCAGTGAGAGAATTGTGCGGCGAACCTGCGGCATCAAATTGTTCGCCTCCTTTTACATCCCACGATTTGAACCTCATAAGCTCTTCGGCAGGAAACGAAGGGTCAACCGTTCCAATATCCATATAGTTGTATTGAGTGCGACCACAATACTGGCTGCCATTGACGCAGATAAATGCTTGAAGGCGAGGATCCCTATTCAGGTAGGGGTTTGCTGGATCGTAAGTCTGGTCCTGATCGATACTCAGCCCATTGATTGTAGGAAAAGCATCAACCAGCTCCTGTAAAGGGCCCCAATGAGCCGCATCTCCATTAGCAATTGTAACAGGTTTTGCCCAAGCGTCCAATCCGTGCTGTCTTTCAGGCATCTTATAGTAGATGGCAAAAATATTTTCTGAAGAAGAATGATCGAGAAATAAATTCCGTACATTTTTATTTAGAGTGTAAGTTCCAGAGGTGATTACTTCAGAGCTTAGTTTTGCCGACTTCTCCCACAAATCAGTTTTATTTTCTATATTGTACAATGGGCTAGCCCAAAATAAGTATGTCCTAGCTTCCATGGACTTGGCAGCGCCCCAAGTGACTCTTCCAAAGTTTTTAGAATCGTATGTTTTGAAATTTACTAGAAGCTCTGCACTTTTAGCAAATTCGGAGCTTACAAATTCAAAAGTTTCAGGAATACTTTTTCTACCAGGGCGCAAGTCCGGGGAATTAAACTCTTGGGGCTCGGTGATGATTGGTACACCTCCATAGCGTACGGCTAAATAAAAATAGGCAGTAGCTCTAAAATAATGCGCTTCTCCTTTGATTCTATTTTTAAGATTTATATCAATAGGCGCATTTTCTATGTTCTTTATAATATCGTTGCACTTTCGTATGTAGGTATATGCACTCCACCAGCCGAGGGGGTTATCATCGACTCCCCACTCCCCTTTTATTATTTTCCAAGCAGGATGCGTTCGGTAGCCATTTCTGGATTCGTCACTACAATCAGATTCTACCCTTGTCCAGCTAGGATGGTTTGCATACAAATTATTAACATAAGCCTCTATGAGTTGTGGATCTTTCCAAACGATGTCCGAGCCCATTGATTCCAGATTGGTCTTGTCGAACAAATCGTTGCAGGCAAATGCTAGGAAAGCAATTGCACAAATGAGAATATATTTTTTCATCTTTATTTACTTTAGAAATTAAAAACTAAGATTAAAGCCAAAATTGATTGATTTTTGCTGAGGATAGTATTGAGCAGATCCAGAGGAGCTTTCTGGATCCATTATATCCAAGCTGTCAAATGTCAAGAGATTTGTTCCGTTAGCATAAATACGCAAACTACTGATTCCGCTCAATCGTTCCAAGATTTTTCGGGGGAAAGTGTAGGATAGCTCTACGTTTTTAAGGCGTAAGTAATCACCACTCTTCATCCAAACGGTGGAGTTTCTATTATTGTTAGAATTTCCTCCCACAAAGGGTCTTGGATATTTGGCATCCCTATTGTCAGGAGTCCACGATCCATCGGCTAAGTAGTCAAAAAAATTGCTCGTCCCATCTGAAAACATTGTTGTGCCATATCCTCCCAGCATGATTGACTTATGAGCAGCTCCTTGAAATAGTCCCGAAAGTTCTATGCCCTTCCATCCCATGTTTAGATTGAAGCCATAAATAATTTCAGGAATTGAACCATATTTGTCGACTATTGCCAAATCGTATTCGTTTACCACACCATTCTTGTCTACATCGGCATACCTTATATCTCCTGATTTTTGTCCCCCATTAAATTGTTTTGCCCAGGCATTTACCTCCTCTTGCGACTGAAACATCCCTTGTCCTACCATTCCTACATGCCCAGCAAGAGGGTATCCCTCACTCGAAACGTGTGTAAATTGTCGTCCCACAACCTTGTAATAGTCGGGAGTATTTTCATTTTCATCAAATCGAATCACCTTATTTCGAGCAAAGCTATAATTTAGTCCAATTCGATAGGAGAAATCCGAGCCTATTTTGTTAGAGTGATTCAGCACAAGTTCAATACCATGATTATCAAGAATGCCATAATTTTCATCAGGAAGGCTTGCACCAAATGTCTGAGGAATGGTGCGTATGCGTCGAGCCAATATATCCTTTGTTCGTTTGGTGTAGTAATCAATTTCAAAGCTCAATAAATTTTTCCATAGCATTCCCTCTAATCCCAGATTGATGGTAGTAGATTTTTCCCAGGTAATATTTGGATTTGGGTATAAATCTTTGTACACATTAATTGAGTTGGCATTTAGTCCACCAATGGTGGCAGCTCCTGCATCTTTGTATGTAAACTCCGACATATATTGCCAAAGATTGACCCTGTCATTTCCTAGAGTACCATAAGATGCCCTTAGCTTAAGATTATCCACAGCACTAAAATTGTCTTTTATAAACGACTCGTTCGACATTCGCCACGCACCAGATACTGAAGGAAAAAATCCATACCTACTGCCTTTGGGAAAAGTGATGGATCCATCGTAGCGAAAGGAAGCTTCCATAATATACCGTTGGTCATAGGTGTAATTGAGCCTACCAACGATTCCATTTCTAGCCCATTCTTTTGCGCTGCCATCATTATTTTTATCAGTATCTCCTCCGGCAAACAATTGCGGAACACTATTTGAGCTAAAATTTGTTCTGTATGCCGAAAAATTATTGTCTCTAGTTGTTTCTTCTTCATATAAAAACAGAGCTCCTATATCGTGTTTGGAGAATGAGCGGCTGTAATTTAGAGAAATATTGTATAGATAACCATATCCTTGGTCGAATTTTTCATTCAGTTTAGTCTTTTCTCCCACAACTTTAGTATTAATAATCTCTCCCTTGTCATTTAAATCGTACATTGAGTATGGAATAAAAAAGTTTTTGGTATAGGTGTAGTTCTTTCCATACGAGTAGGTTCCTTTTGCAGTCAATCCTTCAACACCAGGTATTTTGTAATCGGCTTTAAAGCTTAGTCTCATATTGTTGTATGTTTCTTTTTTATTGCCCGAATTATGCACCATTTCGATTAAATGCTCACCATTTGTATTTACTGCCAGGCCATTGGGATGGTAGGACTCATGATTTGGTCCTTGACGAGGCACCAGATTAAATAAATCTAAAACATCCCATCCAGGACTATTATAGTTGCGAATAGAGGCATCAATATCGGTTCCTATGGAGAATCGTTTGGTCACTTTGGCATCCACATTGGTTCTGAAATTGTATTTTTTGTAATTAAAATTATCAATCATTCCATCTTCATTGTGATGCCCGACGGAGGCAAAATATTTTATATTTTCGGATCCTCCCGCAAGGTTGGCATTGACATAATATTGGCTGGCTGTTTTATTGAATGTTTCATCATACCAGTTAGTTCCAGCTCCATTTCTGAAGAGTTCTATCTGTTGCGGACTAATCATTCGCGAATCAGAGCTACTTATTCCATCCAATTCATACGCCTTATTGCGAGTTAGAGCCCACTCATACGAATTTGCCAAAGCAGGGTATCGGGTAGGGCTGTTTACTCCACGATAGCTGTCTACGGAAACAATCGGTTTGCCTAATTTGCCACGCTTGGTAGTTACAAGGATCACTCCATTGGCGGCTCTGGCTCCATAAACAGCTGCTGAAGCAGCATCTTTCAAGACCGAAACTGTTTCAACCTCATTTGGGTCGAGATGGCTAAAATCTCGTTCTATTCCATCTACTATTACCAATGGCTCACTATTATTCCACGTGCCCATGCCTCGAATTAATAATTTAGAGCCTTCGCCCGGCTTTCCCGAATTATTGACAGCAATAAGACCAGGGAGGCGACCAACCAAGGAGTTCGAAAGATTGGACGATGATGATTTCGTCAGCTCGTCTGACGAAAGGCTTGATACAGAGCCCGACATATTGACCTTCTTTTGCGTTCCGTAACCCACTACTACTACCTCTTCCAATGCTTGGATATCTTCTTCTAATATAATTTCTACAAAGGATTTTCCAACAAGACTTAGTTCCTGTTTGTTGTAGCCGATATACGAAATAATCAGTTTGCCTTCTGCTGGTGCATTCAACTCAAATCTCCCATCGATATCGGTGATTGTGCCATTGTTAGTGCCTTTGACCACCACGCTTGCTCCAATAATAGGCTCTCCTTTGCTGTCGAGAATAAGTCCATTGATTGGTCCTATTTTTTCTGCTCTTTTGGGGCTTGTAGGTTTAATGGCAATGGTATTGCCTGTTTGCGAAAAGGTCAAACTTCTAGGAGTGAGTATTGTTTCAAGTACTATTTCAATATTTTCTTCTTGCGAGGCGATTGTTACATTTTTTTTGTTGTCAAGAATTAGATCCAGATACGAAAATCGGATGTTTGTTTTATTTTCTATTTCATTGAAAAATTCTTTTAGTGTTGCATTTTTTAAGGACAAGGATACTTTTACTCCTTTTGCATCAATAAAATGAGGGCATAGGAAAAAAGAAAAAAGAAAAAATAGGATTGTAAATCTTGAAACCCTACCTTTGTCGATTGATTTGCTTTTTCTACGGTAAATCATAGTTTTTTATTAATAAAGATTGATACTTGTTACATTTCTTGCATCTGTAACCTTAATTGTTTTGATCTTTGGTCGAAGAGTCTGGTACATTCTTCGACCTTTTTTGCTTTTTATTTAGGATGAATTCATGTTGTAAATAATTATTAGAATTTAATTTCAATTTCATTTCCGACTCTTTGAAAGGAGAAGCGATAGTGTTCTTGCAAATTTTTCAAGACCGTGCTTATATGCTCCTCATGAAAACTTCCTGTAAACAGGTCTTTGGGAAAATTTCCATGCGTTGCAATGGATATGCCATAGAAAAACTCCAATTGGTTAAATATTTGAGCGATGGTCTGTGAATAAAATACCAAATCGCCTCTTCTCCAAGCAGTTTCTAGCCATAGGTCTGTTGCCACAAGCTCCATCTGCCCTGTTTGATAGGAGTATCTGGCTTTTTGATTGGGATAAAGGTAAGTTGCTGATTCATAATTTTTTGATTGAATTAGTTTGATTTTTCCTTCGACCAGTGAAGCTTCAAAATTCGGGCTGTCAGGATATGCCTTCACATTGAATGTAGTGCCTAAGACCTCTATGTTTACTTCTTGGGTTTGCACCAAAAAAGGTTTGGAGGTATCCTCTTGCACCTCAAAATAGGCTTCTCCTGCAAGTGAAACTTTTCGATGGCTCGAAGCAAAAGATGCGGCACAGGTGAGCGAGGACTGCGAATTTAAATATACGATGGTATTGTCGGGCAAAATGAGTCTTGCTTTTTCTCCCTTACCCACACTTACTGTGTATTCTTTTTTTATATCCGACAATAGGGTGGCTCGATCAAAATATAGATAGGCTGTGAAGCTCATTAGCAAGAAAATAAAAACAATTGAAGCGACTTTTCCTGTGTAGAAAAATATGGATCTTTTGCGGTCTTTTTTTTGCTGATGTTTGAAAGCCTTATTTAGATTTTTTTTAATGCACTCAAAAGCTTGTTTGTTTCTATTGCCTTTGGATTGATAACTAGTCCAAAGCTCTTCTAGATTGTTCTCTATAGTGTTATCATTAAGCTGATTGATCTGATATTTTAGTTCAATAAATTCTTCCAAAGACAGTTGTTTGTCTAAGTATTTTTCAAATAATTTTTTTATTTCTGTCTGAGTCATATTTTTTGTTTCTATAGGTAATACGCTCAAGGGCAGAAAATCTAATCAATCATATTTTATGTTATAAAACATAAGTCAAAAATAATCAGCATTGTAGGGGCAGGACTTGCCTAGGCATGAAAATATTCGATTTTAGAAAAACAGGGAGAGGTAGGGGTGTTTTATTTGTTGTTTGAGGAGTTTTAAAGCCTGAGATAGATAGTTATAAACAGCTTGCTCAGAAATTTTTAGTTCTTTGGCAACTACAGAAGCCGAAAGGCCCTCTTCCTTACACATCTCGAAGACTTTACATTGGCGAGGCGATAATTTTTTTTTGAATTTACCGAGCAAGCGGTTAAACTCATCAAAATCAATTTTGGCATCGGAGTTGTTCTCTGCCAGAGCCTCCTCTTCGGCATATTTTTGGTAGTCTTCAAAAACGGGATTCCTAAATAGTTTTCGTAGCTGGTCAATAATTTGGTTTTTGGCAATCTTGAAAAGATAGGACTTAAATGATAATTCGGTATTAATTTGTTCTTTATTGATCCAAATTTTAATAAATGTATCTTGTACCAAGTCTTGGGTAAGATCATGAGAATGTGTAAGATTAAATACAAAACCATAGAGCAAATCGAAATACTGCTCATACAAGGAAGTGAAAGCCTTGTAGGAGCCTTTTTTTAATTCTATAAGCTCTAAAATGGTTTTTTCCATCTGCTTGTTTTTTTTACATAATAAATAAATATAAGTGGCTAGTGCTTAGTGATCTTGCACCAGTTTGTTAACCATTAGTAACTTATTGCTAGCCACAAAAAAACCGCTAAAAAAATCTTTCGTAAATAGTGTAGGCTGCGCCAAAAATGGCCAATACAATGATAACCGAGCCAACCACGCGGTTCATGATCCAAAGACCTCGAAGATTGAAGCTACTCCTCAACTTTCCTATAAGGCCAGTTATTATAAACCACCAGCAAAGGGCTCCCAAGACAATTCCCAGCAATCCAACAAAAACTGAAAATAGGGTATCTTCTGAGGAGATGAAATTGAAACGCGCAAAAAGAGCTATGAATAAGAATATGACAAAGGGGTTGGATAGGGTTAAAAAAAATGCTGTTATTGCATCCTGCGAATAGGTGTTAAGGCCTTCTTGTGGCTTCTTAAGATTCTTAGAAGGGTTGGATCTATAGGTGTAGACCCCAAAAAACATAAGTAGGAGGCTGCCTGCTAACTGCAAAATATCTTGGTTGTTTTGTATGAAATCGAATATAAAACTCATACCCAAGCAGGTGAGCAAGGCATATATAGCGTCAGAAACCGTTGCTCCCAAGCCCGATGCAAAGCCATGCCAACGCCCCTTGTTCAAGGTGCGCTGAATGCACAGCAATCCTATAGGTCCCATGGGGGCAGAAACAAGGATGCCAATAAGAAAGCCTTTGTAAAGGATAGTTTCCATGATGCAAAGATACAATTTAATCAAAAAAAAAACAAGCCATGTTTCATTAAAAGACGAAACATGGCTTGTTTTTTTTGATTACTGTTTATTGTGATTCATACGAGAAGTCACAATAGCAAATAGCACTTAGAGAGCTTTTATTTCTTTTAGTACATCATTTGTTTTGCGAACGGCTTCAGCACTTTTAGCAAACAATGCTTTTTCTTCTGCATCTAGCTTTATTTCAATTATTTTTTCCACTCCATTGCGGCCAATTACTGCAGGCACGCCAATGCAAATATCGTTTTGTCCGTATTCTCCTTCAAGAGCAACACAGCAAGGAATTACTCGCTTGTAGTCGCGAATGATTGATTCGGCAACATATGCACCAGCAGCGCCAGGAGCATACCAAGCAGAAGTGCCAAGCAAGCCTGTTAGTGTGGCTCCACCTACCATGGTGTCGGCAACAACCTTATTCAATTTTTCTGCATCAAGAATCTCCGAAACAGCTACGCCTGCGCAAGTTGCCATTCTCTTAAGAGGGATCATTGTAGTATCTCCATGACCACCAATCACCATGCCTTCTATTTGTGAGGGGTTGGCATTCATTGCTTGACTCAAGTAATATTTGAAACGAGAGCTGTCTAATGTACCACCCATACCGATAATACGATTTTTAGGAAGTCCTGTAGACTTCAATGTTAGGTAAGTCATTGTATCCATAGGGTTGGATATAACAATGATGATGGCATTGGGCGAAAACTTTAGGCAGCTTTCGGCAACGCTCTTTACTATTGTTGCGTTTACGCCTATCAGCTCCTCGCGTGTCATACCTGGTTTGCGGGGGATGCCCGAGGTGATGATTACCACTTCTGAATTAGCGGTTTTTGAGTAGTCGTTTGTTACTCCAACGATGCTTGTTTCAAAAGCCAGGGTATTGGCAGTTTGCATCATATCCATAGCCTTACCTTCGGCAACGCCTTCTTTTACGTCCAACATCACTACCTCGTCTGCAATTTTGTTGAATGCAAGTACATTAGCACAGGTGGCGCCTACATTTCCAGCGCCTACAACGGTTACTTTTGCCATAATAAATTGTCTTTATTTTTAATTAATAAATTGTTTTTGCTTGTTCCTATATTTCCCTACAAAATTACTAAAAGCAAATCTATTAAAGAAATATTTCTCTAATAATTTCTCTAATTTGATGTTATTTTTACTGAATCTTATGCTGAATCATCTACAAAGAGTGATAGAATAAACGGTATATTTATATGATTTGATACAAAAGAGGACGATATAAATTGGATACTTGGAGTAGAAATCTTACTTTTGTGTTGAATAAAATGTTAAAAGAAAATTTTCTTATGAAGGGAAAGCAAACTTTATGGATTGGTATTGTGCTGTTATTGGTGGTAATTGTTTTACTGGCAGGATATTATATCTATCAACAGAAGCAAGATATGAGTGAGTTGGTGCAGCAGTTTGACTTAGAGAAGGAAGCTCTGGGCGATGAATTTAACGAACTCTCTACGCAATATGTATCCCTACAATTTGAGGGCAACAAGTTTTCGGTGAGCAACGATTCTCTAGTTTCAAAACTTGAAAGCGAGCAAGTAAAGGTACAGCGCTTGATGGAAGAGTTGCGTACTGTAAAATCGTCAAATGCCAGGCGCGTATCCGAACTCAAGAATGAGCTAGAAACGCTAAAAAGGATTATGCGAGGATATATACAGCAAATAGATTCCCTCAATCAGCTCAATCAGGTATTGACTCAAGAAAATAAGCAGGTAACGCAAAAATATCGCCAGTCGCAAGAGGTAGTAAGCCTGCTGTCGAAGGAGAAGGGCGAATTGTCGGAAAGAGTTAGCCTTGCCTCCAAGTTGGATGCAGGAAATATTTCGGCAAGAGGTATTACCAACAAAAATAAAGCTACCAATCAGATAAATAAGATAGATCAGTTGGCAATAAACTTTACAATAAATAAAAATATAACAGCGCCTGTAGGCGAAAAGGACATATATATTAGAATACAAAAGCCCGACGATGATGTTTTGATAAAAAGCAAACTCAATGTTTTTACTTATGAAAATAAGGAGATAAATTATTCCAGTAAGCGTACAATAGAATATACAGGCGAAGAAATGGCGCTGACCATTTATTGGAAGGTCGAAGAGTTTTTATCGCCAGGCACTTATAGGGTTTTCCTATTTGCCGACGGCAATCAGATAGGAAGCCATTCCTTTAAATTAGAAAAATAGTTTTAATCTACTAGTCTATGATGGCAGAAAAAGGCAAGCGAATAGTTGTCACAGGAGGAACGGGGCTTATTGGGAGTCGCTTATCGGAATTGCTGGCTGCCGATTATCAATTGACAGTACTCACTAGGAGTACACATATGATCAGCAATAATCCAAGTATCAAATATGTAAGCTGGAATGGCGAAAGCTCTTTAGCAAGCATCCTCGAAGGGGCTTATGGAATCATCAATCTAGGAGGTGAAAACATAGGCAGCAAGGCTTGGACAAAGCAGCAAAAAGAGAAAATTATCAATAGCAGGCTGGATCTGGCTCAGCATCTTGCATCTTGTTTGGTAGCGCTAAAAGAAAGACCACAAGTGTGGATACAGGCTTCAGCTACAGGATATTACGGTATAGATAAAAATCAAATTTTTGATGAATCCTCACCACTAGGCACTGGCTTTTTGGCGCAGGTATGCGAGGCCTGGGAAGGAGTTCTCCAAAAAGTAGAGGTGGCAGGTTTGCGTAAAATATTTATCCGAACAGGGCTCGTGCTCTCTCCGGCAGCAGAATTGTGGAAGCAATTGACACTGACTCTTCCTTTTCGTTTTGCCGTAGTGGCGGGCAGTGGCAAGCAAAAACTTCCATGGATACATATAGATGATGAATTGAGGGCTATCATCTTCCTTTTGGAAAACCAAGACTGCCAGGGATCATTCAACCTCGTTGCACCAAGGGCATGTACAATGCAAGATTTGGTGCAGACAATAGGTTTGCACAAACCCATATACTTCAATATTCATATTTCCAAAATGCTGCTAGGCCTTGTTTTGGGCAAGGAAAAAACTAGGGAACTGATTTTGGTAGACCAAGAGATAAAGCCTACTCGATTGCTCGAAGCAGGCTTTAAATTTGGTTGTCAAAATATTGGTGAGGGAGTTAAAAGGTGTTTTATTTAAATATAAACCTCACCAAATCGTTGCCATTGGCAAATAACAAGAGTGCTATCAAGAATATCATGCCTCCCATTTGGGCGTACTCCATAAATTTTTCATTGGGTTTTCTGCGGGCAACTAATTCATATAGTAAAAACATGACATGACCTCCATCCAGGGCCGGTATGGGCAAGAGGTTCATCACACCCAATATAATAGAAAGGAAAGCTGTGCGGGTCCAGAAAATTTCCCAGTTCCAACTTGTAGGAAATAGGGTACCAATGGTACCAAATCCGCCCAAACTTTGAGCTCCTTGTTTGGAGAAGATGAATTTGAACTGACCAAGATAGCTCTCTATGGTTGATATTCCTAGCTTTATTCCTGCGGGTATGGACTCAAAAAACCCGTATTTTACCGATACTGTTTGGTATATTTCCAATGGGTTTTTCACAAAAACGCCAAGTTTACCTTCTTCGGTAGTGCTTATATTTTGGCTAATTACCTGTCCATCTCTGTAAAAATTGAGGGAGATATTTTCTCCTTTATTGGCATTAAGTATCTTAGAAATTTCTGTGAAGTCGAGGGTATAGTTTTCACCAATGCCCACAATGCTATCTCCCACTTGCAGTCCTGCCTCCGAGGCTGGCGAGTCGGCCATCAACTCGCTGACAACAAATGGACTGCGAATCCTGAAGTTTTCAGGGTCTTTTTCAAAGACAATGTTCTTGAAGTCGTCAGGAAGATTTATATTGTGTTCACTTCCATTTCTCAATACCGTGACGTGCTTGGCACCAGCAATTGCCATCAGGGCATCACCATTCATTTCGTTGAGTTCAGTGCCATCGGCAGCAATTGGTATGTCGCCTATCTGGAAGCCCGCTTTTTGTGCCGTTTCTCCATACGAAAGCCCCATGCTTATATTGCGTAGGGGAAGGTACTCGTTGCCCCAATGAAACAATATCATAGAATATATAAAGAAGGCTAGCAAGAAATTCATCATCACGCCCCCAATCATTATTAATAGTCGTTGCCACGCAGGTTTGGCTCTAAACTCCCACTCTTTGGGCTCCTGCGCCATTGCTTCTTTGTCCATGCTTTCGTCAATCATTCCAGATATTTTAACATATCCGCCAAGGGGAAGCCATCCAAGACCATATTCAGTGTCAGAGTTTTTGGGCTTAAATTTAAAAAGCGTAAACCAAGGATTAAAGAATAAGTAAAATTTTTCTACCCTAACCTTAAATATTCTCGCAAAGAAGAAATGCCCGAATTCGTGGACAATTACGAGTATTGAGAGACTTAGAATGAGTTGAAATGCACGTATTAATGTTGTTTCCATTTATTATTTTAATTGTTTATATTCTAATTTAATGATTACTGAGCGAGTAGGCAATTTCTCTAGCTTGGGCATCTGTTTGCACATAATCGTCATAATTGGGTAGGGCAATAAAATTTGCCTTACTCATTGTTTTCTCTATCACATCCGACATTTGCATAAATTTAATTTTCTCGTCTAAGAAAGCCGCTACCGCAATTTCGTTGGCAGCATTGAGTATGCAGGGCATATTCCCCCCTTTTGCAATGGCATCAAAGGCAAAGGCAAGGTTGGGAAATTTTTCTGTGTCGGCTTCTTCAAATCTCAGGGCACTTATTTTTTTAAAATCCAACCTCTCAAAAGTAGAGGCTATTCTGTGGGGAAAAGCCAGGGCATATTGTATGGGCAAGCGCATGTCGGGAAGACCCAGTTGGGCTTTGATGGAGCCATCCTCAAACTGCACCATAGAATGTATGATGGATTGTGGGTGCACCAATATATCTATCTGCTTGGGCTCTACATCGAATAGCCATTTGGCCTCTATCATTTCGAGACCCTTATTCATCATAGAGGCCGAATCTATTGTAATTTTTGCCCCCATGGCCCAGTTGGGATGTCGAAGAGCTTGTTCTCTTGTAACTGTTTGTAGGTTTTTTTTCGTATACTCTCTGAACGGACCACCAGAGGCAGTAAGAATAATTTTTTCTATGGGATTGTTGTATTCTCCAACCAGGCATTGAAAAATGGCGGAATGTTCGGAGTCTACAGGGATGATGGCCGACTTGTGTTTGATAGCCATATTCATGATCATTTCACCAGCCACAACCAGTGTTTCCTTATTGGCTAGTGCTATTGTTTTTCCAGCTTCTATGGCCTTTATTGTAGGTTTGAGTCCAGCGAAGCCCACTAGAGCAGTAAGCACCAAGTCTATATCTTTGGCAACTACAACCTGCGAAATGGCCTCCTGCCCAGCCCATACCTTTATGGGAAGGTCTTTGAGAGCCTCTTTAAGTTTGGGGTATAGGCTTTCGTTGGCTATTACCACCATGTCGGGCTTAAATTCTTTAGCTTGCTGTATCAATAAGTCTACATTATTGTTGGCAGTAAGGGCGTAGACTTCAAACTTATCAGAATTTTGGCGAATCACCTCTAATGCCTGTGTGCCAATAGAGCCAGTGGAGCCAATGATGGCTATTTGTTTTGTCATATATTTAGAATGCAATAAATTCTTCAGGATCTACCGGCGATCCCTTGTACCATAGTTCAAAATGCAGGTGGGAGCCCGTGGAGAGGGTGCCTGTATTTCCTACAAGCGCTATTACCTCTCCTGCATTTACCTCTTGCCCTATTTTTTTCAACAATACGGCATTGTGTTTATATATGGAAATCATTCCATTTTTGTGCTGTAGTTGTATGTTGTATCCTGTATTTGCATCAAAACCAGCATATACCACCGTTCCTTTGAGTGTTGCGAGCACGCTAGATTTTTCGGCAGCAGCTATATCTGTACCAAAATGCCTTTCGGCGGCATCGAAATGCGAGGATACAATTCCTTTGACGGGCCTGAAAAACATGGTGTTTTCGGGGATGTCGGTAGAGGCATTGGATGATAAAACGGTGAGATTGTATTTTTCCTCTTCGGCGTATTTGTCAAGAATTTTTTTTGTTTCTGGCGATTTCTCTAAGCTTTTGATATCTTCTTTGTCTATTTTTTGTAGGGCATATACGGAATCTATTTCCATGTCTCCTCGAAGTATGCTTCCCAAATTATTCATGTAAAGCATCTGGCTTTCCATGGCCATTGTCAAGGAGTCTGCGCGCAGGGCATTATTTACCATGCTTTGTCGGACTTCGGTTTCCAAATATCCGGGCAAGTAGTTTCTTATGGGCGTATTGATGATAACAATAGAGGTTAGAGTAATCATAAGGACGGTAAAAAAAGCTATGGAAAGAAATGCCTCAAGACGAGACATCCTAAAAGAGAATACTTCTTCTAGGGTGTTTTCGTTGAGAAAAGATAGCTTGTATTTGAAGCGCATCTTTTTCCAGAAGTTTGATTTTTTTCTTGCTTTACCTGCCATGGGCGAATAATTAACTTGAAAATTTTAATGCCGACAAAGGTACTAAAAAATAATTACGAATTGCGAATTATTAATTACGAATTATGGGTTTGATATTTTCATAAACACATCTATCCAAGGATTTGCTTTGCCCGATTTGATTTCGTATGCTGCTAAGTTGGAGTTGTGCCAGATCATGATAAAATCACCGCCAGTTTTTTTGCAGGTGTCAAGTAGCGCATGTGTTTTTTTTAGGGCATCCTCAGGGCTCAGTCCCAGATGGGTGATCAAGCAAGCGTCCATAACTACTGTGGAGCGAATAATCAGCTTGGTGCAAGTATTGTCAATAAGGTCGTAGAATGGAAATGGCAGGGCAGTGCTGGCTCTAAATCCAGGTAATTTAGCATACGCCAAACTAAAATCTTCTTTAAAACCCAGGCTGTTAAGTTGTCGGTAGGTGCTAGGGATTTGCATCCTCAGATAATGTTGTCTATTGGCAGATACTTTCTTGGACAATCTTCTTTCCAGATCTTTGTGCTCCTTGTCTATTTTGTCTTTTTTGAATGATGCGCTGTAGGAGGGGTGTAGTCCAATTTCCGCATATTTGAGGTTTTTTAGATATTTGTAGTAGCATCTTAAAGGATAAATGGTGGAGCGTCCCATTTTCTCATAAGGGCCATGGAGAGCAAATAAATAAAAAGGAAGCTTTCTGCTTGAATGAAAGTCCTCAATCCACTGTATTGCTTTAAAATAAGGATCTTTGCGCAGGTGAAGTATGGTGGTGAGCCTCTTAAAAAACGAGGATATATTGCCACTAAAGAGGTCGCGCATACCGCCATAGAAGTTTTTTACAAGACCCTTGTTGCGGTAGGCATAGGGCTGATCTATGTCGTAGGTGTGAATTATCTTATAATTGCGAAGTTTAAAAATGGAAGTATCGTAGCCGCATTTTTTTATTAGTTCAAGCAGTTTGTATGCCCATTGATCCACAAGGGCTTGTTCTAAAAAATTATGCTTAAATGCCAAGGATTCCTCTGGTCTATACCTCCTGTGTTCGTCAAGTTTCTGGGGGAAATATTCTTCATAGCGCGATATTAGAAAAAACGAGGCAGCAAAAATATCAAAGGGAACATCTCCTTTTTTATTTTTAAAGAAACACGGCAACTCTTCCCATTCGGCGACTTCTATATCCTCCATAGGATGCACATCTTCTTCAAAAAGGAGTGGGGATGGAAGGATGTGTATGCCCTTGTTTAGTGTTAAGTGGGAATAATTGATGGCAATGGAAGGGTGTTCCATGAAAATTGTCTGATCCGTGGTTATTTTTACTTGTCCATTTAAGACCGAGCAGAATATATGTTCAGCAATAAATTGCAATCGCGGACTGTTTTGAGAAACGAAAATCAACATAAGATAAAATACTTAAATCAGGTAGTGAAAAAATACTTGTCGAAACAAAGGTATAAAATAATTAGGTATTTAGGAAATAAGGAGGCAAAACGAGAATGATTTCTTAAAAATACTTAAAATGTTGTCAAAACGAGTATTTTTTAATACCTTTGCAAGGTTTTTTATCTATAGGAGCATAAAAAAACAAATAAACCATTGATTAAGTGGGATTAATGGAAAATTATTTGTATTTTTGCGCCTTAATTTAAGAGTAAGTAGTAATAAAGTTTATATTAACATAGAATAAAAAAGTTCAAGAAATGCCTACAATTCAGCAGTTAGTAAGAAAAGGACGGGCAAATTTGGTTGTCAAAAGTAAATCGCCAGCACTAGAATCATGTCCTCAAAGACGTGGAGTTTGTGTACGTGTTTATACCACAACACCAAAGAAACCTAACTCTGCAATGCGTAAAGTTGCAAGGGTACGTTTGACCAATAGCAAGGAAGTAAATGCTTACATTCCTGGCGAAGGCCACAACCTACAAGAGCACTCCATCGTGTTGGTGAGAGGTGGTCGTATAAAAGATCTTCCAGGGGTTCGTTATCACATCGTTAGAGGTACATTAGATACCGCCGGTGTTGCAGGACGTACACAGAGACGCTCTAAATACGGAACAAAACGTCCAAAAGCAGGAAAAGCAGCAGCAGCTCCAGCAAAGGGTGGCAAGAAAAAATAAGGATTTACGCCACAAATCAAACTGAGTCAATTAATGTAATTATTAAAGAAAGTTTGAGTTTTTTGGATTTCATAGCTGTAATGGCAGGTTGAGTAAATAGCCCAGAGGGGCTGTTGAAGACGCAAATTGGCAACCAAGAACAAGAACAAAAATTTTAGAAGAAATGAGAAAAACTAAGCCAAAAAAGAGACAGATCCTTCCCGATCCTGTTTATGGTGATACTACGGTTACGAGATTCGTTAACCACCTAATGTATGATGGCAAAAAAAGTGTAGCCTTCGAGATATTCTATACTGCTTTGAAAAGCGTTGAGGCTAAATTGCCTAATGAAGAAAAATCATCACTAGAGGTTTGGAAACAAGCCCTAGACAATATTACTCCCCTAGTAGAGGTTAAGTCTCGCCGTGTAGGTGGATCTACCTTCCAAGTTCCTACAGAAATTAGACCAGACAGAAAAGAGTCTGTGTCAATGAAAAACATGATTCTTTATTCTCGCAAGAGAGGTGGAAAATCTATGGCTGATAAATTGGCTGCCGAAATTGTTGATGCTTTTAATCAACAAGGAGGTTCATATAAGAGAAAGGAAGACATGCACAGAATGGCCGAAGCCAATAGGGCTTTTGCGCATTTTAGATTTTAATTTTACACACAACACACACAATGTCAAAAGAGACAGATAAATTATTAAAGTTTACCAGAAATCTTGGTATTATGGCGCATATTGACGCTGGAAAAACCACTACTTCTGAGCGTATTCTTTTTTATACCGGCTTAACTCATAAAATTGGGGAAGTTCATGACGGCGCTGCCACCATGGACTGGATGGAGCAAGAGCAAGAGAGAGGCATCACCATTACTTCTGCAGCCACCACGGCTAGCTGGAAGTATAAGGACGATACCTTCAAAATAAATTTGATTGATACCCCAGGTCACGTCGATTTTACTGTAGAGGTAGAGCGTTCTTTGCGAATCCTCGATGGTGCTATTGCCGCTTTTTGTGCAGTAGGTGGTGTAGAGCCACAATCAGAAACAGTATGGCGCCAGGCAGATAAATATAGCGTTCCTAGAATTGGTTATGTCAATAAGATGGACCGTTCGGGAGCTAATTTCTTTGAAGTCGTTAGGCAAGTAAAGGACGTATTAGGAGCCAATCCTTGTCCAATACAAATACCCGTAGGCGCAGAAGAAAAATTTGAAGGCGTTGTAGACTTAGTTGCTATGAAGGCCTGTATATGGCGTGATGAAACCATGGGCGCAGCCTATTCCGTAGAAGAAATTCCAGCTCATTGCTTGGAAGAGGCAAAAGAATGGAGAGACAAGATGCTTGAAACTTTGGCAGAATGTGATGATGTCTTGATGGAAAAATATTTTGCAGATCCAGCCACTATCACCGAGTCAGAAATTCGTGCAGCTATACGCAAAGGCACTCTGTCTATGCAAATCAATCCTATGACCTGTGGTTCGTCTTTCAAAAACAAGGGCGTTCAATGTCTTCTTGACAATGCCTGTTTGTATTTGCCAAGTCCTGCAGACACCCCCTCTATTGAGGGAACAGACCCTGATGATCCAGAAGTGGTAATAATACGCCGTCCTAGTTCCGAGGAGCCCTTGTGTGCCTTGGCATTTAAGATAGCAACCGACCCTTATGTAGGTCGTCTTTGTTTTTTCCGTGTTTATTCGGGTGAACTTCCCGCAGGTTCGTATGTTTACAATACACGCACAGGAAAAAAAGAACGTATCTCTCGTCTGTTTCAGATGCACTCCAACAAACAAAATTCTAAGGATATGATTGGTTGTGGTGATATTGGAGCAGGTGTAGGATTTAAAGATATTCGTACTGGCGATACCTTGTGTGATGAAAATCATCCCATAGTATTGGAGTCAATGGACTTCCCCGAACCCGTTATCGGTATTTCTATAGAGCCCAAAACTCAAAAAGACTTGGATAAATTGGGTGTTGGTTTAGGCAAATTGGCAGAAGAGGATCCAACCTTCCGTGTAAAGACTGACGAAGATACAGGACAAACAATTATCTCAGGAATGGGAGAGTTGCACCTTGAAATTATCATCGATCGCTTGAAACGAGAGTTTAAAGTAGAATGTAATCAGGGTAGGCCACAGGTATCTTATAAGGAAGCTATTACCAAGTTGGTAGAGCTTCGCGAAGTTTATAAGAAACAGTCTGGAGGTCGCGGTAAGTTTGCCGACATGATAGTGAAAGTAGGTCCTGCCGATGCAGATTTTGAAGGCGAATTGCAATTCGTTGACGAGGTAAAGGGCGGAAATATCCCCAAAGAATACGTACCATCCATACAAAAAGGCTTCCTGCGCGCCATGAAAAATGGAGTCTTGGCAGGTTATGCCCTCGACAAATTGAAGGTTGTAGTTGTAGATGGTTCTTACCACGCAGTAGACTCCGACCAATTGTCTTTTGAGATCTGTGCAGTGCAAGCATTTAAGAGTGCCTCTGAAAAAGCAGGTCCTGTCTTGATGGAGCCCATTATGCAGATAGAAGTCATTACCCCCGAAGAAAATATGGGAGACGTAATTGGCGACTTAAACAAGCGTCGTGGTCAGGTAGAAGGAATGGATACCAGCCGCTCGGGAGCTCGTATTGTGAAAGCAAAAGCACCACTTTCTGAGATGTTTGGATATGTAACCGCCTTGCGCACAATATCCTCAGGTCGTGCCACCTCTACAATGAGTTTCTCTCATTACGCCGAAGTTTCTACCTCAATAGCTAAGGAAGTTTTGACAGAAGTGAGCGGACGCGTAGACTTGGTAAAGTAATTAGGAAATAATTAGTAAAATAATTGGAATATCAAACTGCAAGAGCTTAGCGTATGACTCTTAAGCTCTTGTAGTTTTGATTGAATGAATACATAAATTAATTAATAAAGACGTATGAGTCAAAAAATTAGAATTAAATTAAAGTCTTACGATTACATGTTGTTAGACAAGTCTGCTGAAAAAATCGTAAAAACGGTAAAAGCAACAGGAGCCGTGGTTAGTGGGCCCATTCCATTGCCTACCCACAAGCGAATCTTTACAGTCAACAGGGCAACTTTTGTAAACAAGAAAGCGCGCGAGCAATTCCAGCTATCTTCTTACAAACGATTGATAGACATCTATAGCTCAACAGCCAAAACTGTTGATGCCTTGATGAAGCTTGAGTTGCCTAGTGGAGTAGAAGTAGAAATAAAAGTGTGAGTTATAAAATAAATTAATTGAAATGCCAGGATTATTAGGAAAAAAAATCGGAATGACATCCGTTTTCAGTGCCGATGGAAAAAATCTTCCATGCACTGTTATTGAAGTAGGTCCTTGTGTTGTTACTCAAGTAAAAACTTTGGAGAATGATGGCTACGAAGCCATACAAGTAGGTTTTCAAGACAAAAAAGAAAAGCATACTTCAGGACCAGAAAAAGGTCACTTCAAAAAAGCAGGAGTAACACCAAAGCGACACTTGGCCGAGTTCAAAGGATTTGAAGGATCATTCAACTTGGGCGATACGCTTACAGTTGACATCTTCGAAGGCGAGGTTTATGTAGATGTTGTCGGCACATCAAAAGGAAAAGGATTCCAAGGGGTTGTAAAACGCCATGGTTTCAAGGGAGTAGGAGAAGCAACACTGGGGCAGAGTGACCGTCAGCGTCACCCAGGATCTATTGGAGCAGCTTCCTATCCAGCAAAAGTTTTTAAAGGAATGCGCATGGGTGGTCACATGGGTGCAGAAAGAGTGACAGTGCAAAACCTTGAAATAATTAAAGTGATTCCTGAGCACAATCTATTGTTGATCAAAGGTTCTGTTCCAGGTTGTAAAGGTTCAATCGTAATAATAGAAAAGTAATGGAACTAAGTGTATATAACATCAAAGGAGAGGATACTGGCAAAAAGGTAACTCTTGATGATTCTATCTTTGGAATTGAGCCCAACGACCATGCTATTTACTTAGATGTAAAACAACATCTAGCAAATAAGCGTCAAGGAACACACAAATCCAAAGAAAGAAGTGAGCTTTCAGGAAGTCGACGCAAGCTAGGTCGCCAAAAAGGTGGCGGTGGCGCACGTCCTGGAGATATAAAATCGCCTATCTTGGTAGGTGGAGCTAGAGTCTTTGGCCCTAGACCACGTGATTATGAGTTCAAATTGAATAAGAAAGTAAAACAATTGGCCCGCCGGTCGGCTTTGGCATACAAGGCTCAAGAAAATGCCATCATTGTAGTACAGGATTTTTCTTTCGATGCTCCCAAAACAAAGGAATTGATTGCAATCACTAAGAGCTTAAAAGTATCGGAAAGCAAATTGGTATTTGTTCTCCCCGAAAACAATAAAAACGTTTATCTATCTTCTACCAATCTTAAGCGCACAAGTGTAATAACAGTGCCTGAGCTTAACACCTACAAGGTATTGGATGCTGGTAAACTTCTTATTTTAGAGAGTTCAATAGAAGCTATCAATAAATTTTAATAAAAGGAGACACAAATTATGGGAATAATAATTAAACCAATCGTAACAGAGAAGCAAACTCAGATAAGCGAAAAGATGAGTAATCGTTACGGATTTCGTGTTTCTCCTGCTGCCAACAAGATACAGATAAAGACGGCTATAGAAGATCTTTATGATGTAACTGTGGTAAAAGTGAACACGATGAATTATGCTGGAAAAAGAAAATCTAGAAATACTAAATCAGGAGTTATAACCGGAAGAGAAGCCTCTTTTAAGAAAGCAATAATCACATTGAAAGATGGCGAAATTATTGACTTCTTTAGTAATATTCAATAAAAATAATGGGAATTCGTAAATTAAAACCCACCACGCCGGGGCAAAGGCATAAGATTATTGGTACATTCGAGGAAATCACTGCTAGTGTACCAGAGAAATCTCTTGTTGTAGGTAAACACCGCACAGGTGGTCGCAACAGCGAAGGTAAGATGACCATCAGAAATGTTGGTGGCGGTCACAAGAAAAAGTACCGTATCATCGACTTCAAGAGAACAAAAGATGGCGTTCCAGCAACAGTGAAATCCATAGAGTATGATCCCAACAGATCGGCTCGATTGGCACTCTTGTATTATGCCGATGGAGAGAAAACTTATATTCTCGCTCCTAACGGATTGGAAGTAGGCCAAACAGTGATCTCAGGCAAAGAAGTAGCGCCAGAAATTGGCAACTGCCTTCCTTTGTCGGTAATCCCCTTGGGAACGACAATTCATAGCATAGAATTGCGTCCAGGACAGGGAGCAAAAATGGTAAGATCGGCAGGCGCTTCTGCGCAAATCGTATCCAGAGAAGGTGATTATGCAATAATCAAAATGCCTTCAGGAGAAACCCGTAAAATACTTTCGGTTTGCAAGGCTACCGTTGGAAGTGTGGGCAACTCAGATCATGCTCTTGAAAGATCAGGTAAAGCAGGAAGATCAAGATGGTTGGGTCGCCGTCCACGTGTTCGTGGTGTGGCAATGAACCCCGTAGATCACCCAATGGGTGGTGGAGAAGGACGTGCTTCTGGAGGTCACCCTAGATCCCGTAAAGGATTATATTCTAAGGGACTTAAGACTAGAGATAAAAAGAAACACTCCTCTAAGTACATCATCGAGAGAAGAAAAAAATAATCTGATAATAAAGAGTATATTATGAGTCGTTCACTAAAAAAAGGTCCATACATCTATCTCAAGCTTGAGAAAAAAATTCTCGCCATGAATGAATCTGGCAAGAAAACGGTGTTAAAAACATGGGCAAGGGCTTCGATGATTTCGCCAGACTTTGTAGGGCATACAGTCGCAGTTCACAATGGTAATAAATTTATTCCTGTTTATGTTACTGAAAACATGGTAGGTCACAAGTTAGGAGAGTTTTCTCCAACGCGTAACTATCGTGGTCATGGAGGTAAGGGTAAAAAATAACAGGTATGTATTCAGCAAAGCAAATAAAAAAGAAAAATAATGGGTGCTAGAAAAAGAATATCAGCCGAAGCAAGGAAGGAAGCCCAAAAAACCATGTATTTTGCAAAATTGCAAAATGTACCTACTTCTCCTCGTAAAATGCGCTTAGTCGCCGATATGGTAAGGGGTATGGAGGTGTTTAGAGCACTTGGTGTTTTGAAGTTTTCAAATAAGGAAGCTGCTGCTAGAGTAGAAAAACTACTGCGTTCAACGATTTCCAACTGGGAACAAAAAAATGAGCGTAAGGCAGAAGCAGGAGAGTTATATATAACATTAATAAGTGTAGATTCCGCAACAATGATGAAGAGGATGAGACCCGCACCGCAAGGCAGGGGTTACAGAATCCGTAAGCGTTCGAATCACGTAACTTTGTTTGTAGATACAAAAAATGATAATCAAAATTAATTGCTAAATGGGACAAAAAGTAAATCCGATAAGTAATCGATTGGGAATCATCCGCGGATGGGATTCGAATTGGTATGGAGGCAATAATTATGCAGATACTTTGTTAGAAGACAGCAAGATCCGTAAGTACCTCAATGCCCGTCTCGCAAAAGCTAGTTTATCTCGCATCGTTATTGAACGCACATTGAAGCTTGTGACAATTACAGTATGTACTGCACGTCCAGGTATAATCATTGGTAAAGGCGGTCAAGAAGTTGACAAATTGAAAGAAGAGTTGAAGAAAATTACCGATAAGGAAATTCAAATCAATATCTTTGAGATAAGAAGACCTGAATTGGATGCAGTGATTGTTGCCAACAACATCGCCCGCCAACTAGAAGGAAAGGTAGCTTACCGCCGCGCCATTAAAATGGCTATCGCCGCCACCATGAGAATGGGAGCTGAGGGTATTAAGGTACAAATTTCTGGTCGTTTGAACGGAGCTGAGATGGCGCGTTCTGAGATGTATAAAGAAGGAAGAACTCCCCTACATACACTGAGAGCCGACATTGACTACTGTCTTGCTGAAGCCCTAACCAAGGTAGGCCTTTTGGGTATCAAGGTTTGGATATGTAAGGGAGAGATATATGGTAAAAAAGACCTATCACCCTCTTTTGCAAACCAAAAAGATCTTGGAAGAAGAGGTCCTGATGGAGGTGGCAGCAGAGATCGCGACAACCGCGACCGCGACAATAGAGGAGATAGAGGCGGCTTTAAGAAAAAAGCTCCCAGAGATAGAAAGTAAAAGTTTAAACATTTCAAATAACAATAATGTTACAACCTAAAAAGACCAAATTCAGAAGACAGCAAAAAGGTCGGATGAAAGGCAATGCCCAAAGAGGGAATCAATTGTCATTCGGTTCTTTTGGTATCAAGTCTTTGCAAACAAAATGGATTACAGGTCGTCAGATAGAAGCTGCTCGTATCGCCGTAACCCGCTATATGCAACGTCAGGGACAAGTTTGGGTACGAATATTCCCAGACAAACCGATAACCAAAAAGCCAGCAGAAGTACGTATGGGTAAGGGAAAGGGAGCTCCCGAAGGATTTGTGGCTCCAGTAACTCCAGGTAGAATGATCTTTGAAATAGAAGGCGTTACATTTGAGGTGGCAAAAGAAGCCCTGAGATTAGCAGCTCAAAAACTACCAGTGACAACTAAGTTTGTGATAAGACGTGATTATGATTTCAAAAATCAAAATGTGTAATTGATATGAAAATTGCAGAAGTAAGAGAATTAAAAACTGCGGAATTACTAGAGAGAATTGCTGCTGAGTCTACTGCCCTAACGCAGAAGGAAATCAATCATAGCATATCTCCTTTGGATAATCCCTCAGAGATCACTAAGGCACGTAAGAATATAGCACGTTTAAAAACTGTTGCTCGTGAAAGAGAACTTAATAGCAAGTAATACAATGAGCCTGATGGAAACTAGAAATTTAAGAAAAGAAAGAGTCGGCGTTGTTTTGAGCAACAAGATGGAGAAATCCATTACCGTTGTTATAAAATGGAAAGAAAAACACCCGATTTATGGTAAATTCGTCAACAAGACGAAGAAATATCATGCTCATGATGAGAAAAATGAATGCAGCATAGGTGATACTGTGAAGATCATGGAAACTCGTCCTTTGAGCAAGACAAAGAGATGGAGATTGGTACAAATAATTCAAAAAGCTAAGTAATTATGATACAACAAGAATCAAGACTTGCCGTAGCTGATAACAGTGGAGCAAAAGAAGTTCTTTGTATTCGCGTACTAGGCGGCACAAGAAGACGTTATGCCTCCGTAGGAGATGTAATAGTAGTAGCTGTAAAGCATGTTATACCCTCAAGTGATGTAAAGAAAGGAGCCGTTTCAAAGGCTATCATTGTGCGCACAAAGAAAGAACTTCGTCGCGCCGATGGTTCATACATCCGCTTTGATGACAACGCTTGTGTGTTGTTGAATGCAGGTGGCGACATTAGAGGAACGCGTATCTTTGGCCCAGTTGCTAGAGAACTTCGTGTGACAAATATGAAGATAGTGTCATTAGCACCCGAAGTGCTGTAATTTTGATAAACAAAGCAAATGAGCAAGTTACATATTAAAAAAGGCGATATAGTTCACGTAAATACAGGCGTTGACAAGGGCAAAACCGGCAGAGTACTTCAGGTGCTCGTGGCGAAGCAAAGAGCGCTTGTAGAAGGCGTAAACCTCATCTCTAAGAGAGTGAAGCCTAATGCAAAAAGTCCTCAAGGAGGAATAGAAAAGAAAGAAGCGCCTATACATATTTCCAACCTCAATGTGTTGGATCCAAAGAGTGGCAAGCCCACTCGTATAGGTCGTAAGTTGAACGCTAAAGGAATACTTGTACGTATTTCTAAAAAATCAGGGGAGGAGATCAAATAATGAGTAGAGCAAATCTGAAAAAAGACTACCAGGAAAAAATAGTTCCTGTGTTAATGAAGGAGTTTTCTTATACCTCTGTCATGCAAGTGCCCGTGCTTGAGAAGATTGTAATCAATCAAGGATTGGGAATAGCCGTGGCAGACAAGAAATTGATTGATGTGGCTATAGCCGAAATGACTACTATTGCAGGTCAAAAAGCGATAGCAACAATTTCAAAGAAGGATATTTCTAATTTCAAGTTGCGTAAGAAAATGCCTATTGGTGCAATGGTTACATTGCGCAGAGAGCAAATGTATGAGTTCCTAGAAAGATTGGTGCGTGTGGCTTTGCCTCGTATTCGTGACTTCAAAGGAATAGAAAGCAGGCTAGATGGAAGAGGTAATTATACCCTCGGAATTCAAGAGCAAATCATCTTCCCAGAAATAAATATTGAGAATGTTAATAAAATATTGGGAATGAATATTACCTTTGTAACTTCTGCAAGCACAGATGAAGAGGGATATGCCCTCCTAAGAGAGTTTGGTTTGCCCTTTAAAAATGCTAAAAAAGACTAATTTATATGGCTAAAGAATCAATGAAAGCCCGTGAGGTGAAACGTAAAAAGCTAGTTGCAAAATTTGCTGAAAAACGTGCATCTCTCAAAGCGGCAGGCAATTACGAAGCCTTGCAGGCATTGCCAAAAAATGCTTCTCCAGTGCGTTTGCACAATAGATGCAATATCACAGGTCGCCCTAGAGGATATATTCGTCAGTTTGGTATTTCTCGTATTCAATTTAGAGAAATGGCTTCTGCGGGTCTAATCCCTGGTGTAAGAAAGGCAAGCTGGTAAGCAAAAAGCGAATTAAAAGATAAGTTGATGATGGATAATTGCCGAGGTCTTATAGATTAAGCCTCATAGCAATTGTTCGTTGTCTTTATCAAATAAATAAAGTGAGTTTTTAAATATTGTCTGGGCAATCCAGATCAATTTAATTTGAATTATGACAGATCCTATTGCAGATTATCTGACCAGGTTGAGGAATGCTATTAAAGCGAAACATCGCGTAGTGGAAGTTCCCGCCTCAAATTTAAAGAAAGAGATCACAAAGATCCTTTTCGAAAAAGGCTACATACTTAATTATAAGTTTGTAGAAGAAGGTCCTCAGGGAGAGATTAAAATCGCCTTGAAGTACGACCCCGTACACAAAGTAAACGCAATTAAAAGCCTGCAGAGAGCATCTACTCCAGGTTTGCGTAGATACACAGGCTACAAAGAAATGCCTAGGGTATTAAACGGCCTTGGTATCGCCGTACTTTCTACTTCCAGAGGAGTGATGACAGACAAGGAAGCCAAGGATTTGAAGATCGGTGGCGAAGTATTATGTTATGTTTATTAATTAGGAGGAGAAAAAAGTATGTCAAGAATAGGTAAATTACCCATAACAGTACCCGCAGGAGTAAGTTTTAGTGTCAAGAATAATATTGTGACAGTAAAAGGACCTAAGGGCGAATTGCATCAGGATGTTAATCCTGATATTACGTTTGAATTGAACGATGGCGTTTTAAAAGTAGCAAGACCATCAGAAGAGAAAAGGCATCGTGCATTGCATGGTTTGTATCGCTCTTTAGTTAACAACATGATAATTGGAGTTTCAGAGGGTTTCAAGAAAGAAATGGAACTGGTAGGAGTAGGTTTCCGTGTTACAAACACAGGAAGTTTGCTTGAGCTATCTCTGGGATTTACTCACAGTATCTTTTTGATGTTGCCTCCTGAGATTAAGGTTGAAACAAAGAGTGAGAGGAACAAAAACCCTCTAATCATTCTGGAATCAGCAGACAAACAACTTATAGGACAAGTATGTGCTAAAATTCGCTCATTCAGAAAACCAGAGCCTTACAAAGGCAAGGGTATCAAATTTGTTGGCGAAGTATTGCGTAGAAAATCTGGTAAGTCAGCAGGTAAATAATTTAAATATACTTAAAATTATTATGACAACAAAGGAATTAAGAAGAATTAAGATAAAACGACGTGTGCGTAGAAACATGTCTGGCACAGCTCAGTGCCCAAGGCTTACTGTTTTTAGGAGCAATAAGCAAATATATGCTCAGCTAGTAGATGACCTTACGGGCAAGACCCTGGCATCAGCTTCTTCTTTGCTCCTAAAAGATAAGGTGGCAAAGAAAGAATTGGCAGCAAAGGTTGGAGAATTGGTAGCTAAAAAAGCGGTTGAAGCAGGGCTTTCGGCAGTTGTATTCGATCGTAATGGGTATTTATACCATGGCAGAGTAAAAGAATTAGCAGAAGCCGCCCGTAAGGGAGGTCTTAAATTTTAATAAAGATGGCAATAGACAATAAGGTTAAGTCGACTAACGACATAGAATTAAAAGATAGATTGGTTGCCATCAACCGCGTAACTAAGGTTACCAAAGGTGGACGTACATTTAGTTTTGCCGCTATTGTAGTGGTTGGCAACGAAGATGGAATAGTCGGTTGGGGACTAGGAAAGGCGGGTGAAGTAACAGCTGCCATCGCAAAAGGTGTTGAAGCTGCAAAGAAAAACTTGATAAAAGTGCCTATTTATAAGGGTACTATTCCCCACCAACAAGTGGCTAAATTTAGTGGATCTGAGGTTTTCATGAAACCTGCAACTCATGGAACTGGTGTAGTAGCCGGAGGTGCCATGCGTGCAGTTTTGGAGAGTGTAGGGGTAACCGATGTTTTGGCAAAGTCCAAGGGCTCGTCCAACCCACACAACTTGGTGAAGGCAACAATTGCTGCTCTTAGTGAAATGAGAGACCCTGCAATGGTAGCCCAAAATAGAGGTATATCAGTACATAAAGTATTTAACGGATAATTGAAAGAAGAAATTTTATGGCAACAATAAAGGTTAAACAAGTAAGAAGTCGCATCAATTGTCCAATAGATCAAAAACGTACGCTGGATGCACTGGGACTTACAAAGATGGGTCGTGTGGTAGAGCATGAAGCTAATCCATCAATTTTGGGAATGGTAGAAAAAGTTAAACACTTGGTTTCTATTGTAGATTAATTTACGATTAATTTATATAAGAAACATAAAAAATATCAATATGAACTTATCGAATTTAAAGCCCGCAGCAGGATCAACTAAAACCCGCAAAAGAATTGGTAGAGGTACTGGTTCTGGTTTAGGAGGCACTTCCACTAGGGGGCATAAGGGAGCCAAATCGAGGTCTGGTTATTCCAAAAAGATTGGTTTCGAAGGTGGGCAGATGCCTATTCAAAGGCGTTTGCCAAAGTTTGGTTTTACAAACATCAATCGTGTAGAATATAAGGCAGTGAACCTAGAAACACTACAAGCACTTGCAGAATCTCAAAAACTGACTAAAATAGGTATTGAAGACCTTAAAAAAGCAGGATTTATTTCCTCTAGGCAGTTGGTAAAGATACTAGGAAATGGTGCAATCACTGTAAAATTGGAAGTTGAAGCCCATGCTTTTTCTAAGTCTGCAATAGCAGCTATTGAAGCTAAGGGTGGATCAGCCATAAAACTATAAGAAGAATGAGAGTAGTTGAAACCATGAAGAATATTTGGAAGATTGAGGATTTGCGAAAACGAATCCTTACAACTCTTCTATTTATTGCTATTTACAGATTCGCTTCTTTCGTTGTCTTGCCAGGAATTGACCCACATGCTTTAAGTGCCCTTCAGGCACAAACTAGCGGTGGTCTATTGTCCTTGCTTGATATGTTCTCAGGGGGTGCTTTCTCCAATGCCTCAATTGTGGCTTTGGGAATCATGCCTTACATCTCGGCTTCTATTGTTATTCAATTGTTGGCTATCGCCGTTCCTGCAGTACAAAAACTGCAGAAAGAAGGCGAAAGCGGACGAAGGAAACTCAATCAATACACACGCTACCTCACACTGCTCATTTTGTTGTTTCAAGCACCCACTTATCTGCTCAACTTAAATGTTCAGATGGCTGCTTCCGGAGCTTCAATGCCTTCAGGAGTTTGGTTTACGGTATCTTCAACCATTATTTTGGCTGCAGGATCGATGTTTGTACTTTGGTTGGGAGAGAAAATCACCGACAAGGGCATTGGTAATGGAGTTTCTTTTATCATCTTGGTAGGTATCATTTCTCGTCTTCCTCACGCATTATTCCAAGAGTTCTACTCTCGTTTGAGTGAGAGCACAGGCGGATTGGTAGCATTCTTATTTGAGATTGTTTTCTTATTGGCTGTTATTGCTGGTGCTATCTTGCTTGTTCAAGGAACACGCAGAGTGCCCGTACAGTATGCCAAGCAAATGATGGGAAACAAACAATATGGAGGAGCACGACAATACATTCCCTTGAAAGTAAATGCGGCCAACGTTATGCCCATCATTTTTGCGCAGGCTATAATGTTCGTGCCTATATCTTTGATGCAATTTTCGAGTTCAGCACAAGACGGTTTTTTCTATAGAATTATGGCTCCATTGATGGATCACCAGAGTTTTTGGTATAATTTTGTTTTTGCACTTCTTATTATTGTGTTTACTTATTTTTATACAGCCGTAACGATCAATCCAACGCAAATGGCCGACGATTTGAAGCGTAACAATGGTTTTATTCCGGGTATTAAGCCTGGCAAGAAGACTGCTGAATATATTGATGAGATAATGTCTAGAATTACATTGCCAGGATCACTATTTTTAGCGGCGGTTGCAATTATGCCAGCCTTTGCTGCCAAATTTGGAGTGAGTCAGGGTTTTGCACAATTCTTTGGCGGAACTTCTCTATTGATCTTGGTGGGAGTGGTTTTAGATACCCTACAGCAAGTAGAGAGTCATTTGTTGATGCGCCATTATGATGGTTTGCTTAAAAGTGGAAGAATAAAGGGTCGTCAGGGCTCAGCTTTTTAATTAAAATGATCTACTTAAAAACAGACGAAGAGATAGAGTTGATGCGCGATGCCAACCGTTTGGTGGGCTCGACATTGGCAGAAGTGGCAAAAAATATTAGAGAAGGCGTTACCACGCTTTCTCTGGATAAATTAGCTGAGACGTTTATTCGAGATCATGGTGCTATACCGAGTTTTTTGGGATACAATGGTTTTCCTTTTTCTTTATGTATTTCTGTCAATGAGCATGTAGTTCATGGTTTTCCATCCGACTATGTGTTGAAAGCAGGAGACATAGTTTCTGTTGATTGTGGCACATACCTCAATGGCTATTGTGGCGATTCGGCCTATACTTTTACCGTAGGGGAAGTAAGCCCTGAGGTAAGGCAATTGCTTATAGCAACAAAACACTCTCTTTACTTAGGTATTGAGCAGGCAACAGAGGGAAAAAGAATAGGAGACATTGGTCACGCCATTCAGTCTTATTGCGAATCAAATTCGTATTCAGTGGTAAGAGAGTTGGTAGGACATGGTATAGGAAAAAAGATGCACGAATCGCCGGAAGTTCCAAATTACGGAAAAAAAGGCTATGGGTCTTTGCTAAAGACTGGTATGTGCATTGCAATAGAGCCAATGATAAATATGGGTAAGCGTAAGGTGGTGTTTGAAAAAGATGGGTGGACAGTTCGCACAGGCGATAGAAAGCCGTCCGCACATTTTGAACATACGGTAGCTATTCGCGCAGGAAAGGCCGATATATTGTCGACGTTTGAGTTTATAGAAGAGGTTTTAGGAGAAAGGTTTATTTAATTACACAATTATGGCGAAACAGTCAGCAATAGAACAAGACGGATCAATTATTGAGGCATTGTCCAATGCAATGTTTAAGGTTGAACTAGAAAATGGGCACGAAATTACCGCCCATATATCAGGAAAAATGCGCATGCATTATATAAAGATACTTCCTGGCGATAAGGTAAAAGTAGAAATGTCGCCCTACGACTTGTCGAAGGGAAGAATCACATTTAGATATAAATAAAACAAAATAGAAATGAAAGTAAGGACATCTTTAAAAAAACGTACCGACGAGTGTAAGATCGTTAGGAGAAAAGGTCGTTTGTATATTATTAACAAAAAAAATCCAAAGTATAAACAACGTCAAGGATAATATTATTATTTTTGCTAAAAATTTATAAAAAAATATGGCTATAAGAATAGTAGGAGTAGATTTGCCTCAAAATAAGAGGGGCGAAATAGCTTTGACGTATATTTATGGAATTGGTAGAAGTAGTGCCAATAAAATATTGTCAGCAGCTGGAGTTGATAAAGATATCAAGGTAAAAGATTGGACTGACGAGCAGGCTGGAGCCGTGCGTGAGGTCATTGGTAACACCACCAAGGTGGAGGGTGACTTGCGTTCTGAAGTTCAGCTAAACATCAAACGACTGATGGATATTGGTTGTTATAGAGGAGTGCGTCATCGTATTGGACTGCCCGTTAGAGGTCAGGGAACAAAAAACAATGCCCGCACACGTAAGGGAAGAAAGAAAACAGTCGCAAACAAGAAAAAAGCTACTAAATAATAATTGATATGGCAAAGAAAACAGTTGCAGCGAAGAAGAGGGTAGTAAAGGTAGATGCAGTCGGACAGGCTCATATTCACTCTTCTTTTAATAACATCATCATCACATTGACCAATAGCGAGGGACAGGTTATATCCTGGTCTTCGGCAGGTAAGATGGGATTTAGAAGTTCTAAGAAAAACACTCCTTATGCTGCTCAAATGGCTGCACAAGATTGTGCAAAGATAGCTTACGACTTGGGTTTGAGAAAGGTTAGAGCCTTTGTAAAAGGTCCTGGTAATGGGCGTGAGTCTGCTATCAGAACAATCCATGGCGCAGGTATTGAGGTCAATGAGATTGTTGACGTTACTCCATTGCCACACAATGGTTGTCGTCCTCCTAAGAGAAGAAGAGTTTAATTAATTATTTTTACTGCCTCCACTATTATATTTCTGGCAGATTATAAAAAACAAAGAAAAAAATGGCAAGATATATTGGTCCTAAATCAAGAATTGCTCGTAAGTTTGGCGAAGCCATCTTGGGTCCTGATAAGGTGTTGAGTAAGAAAAATCACCCTCCCGGACAGCATGGCAATGCTAGGAAAAGAAAAACTTCGGAATATGGTACGCAGCTTCGTGAGAAGCAAAAAACTAAATACACTTATGGTGTTTTGGAGAAGCAATTTAGTAATCTATTCAAAAAAGCACAAAGCTCAAAGGGTATTACTGGAGAGGTTCTTGTTCAATTGCTAGAGTGCAGACTCGACAATATAGTATTTAGAATGGGCTTGGCTCCAACGCGTGCCTCGGCTCGTCAATTGGTTTCTCACTGTCATATTGTTGTTGATGGCAAGATGGTAAATATACCTTCTTATACCGTCAAGGCAGGTCAAATGATTGGTGTGCGCGAAAGATCCAAATCCTTAGAGGTGATTGCAAACAACCTTGCGGGGTTTAATCACAGCAAGTATCCTTGGATGGAATGGGATCAATCCTCTATGAGTGGTAAGTTTCTGCATATTCCAGCTAGAGCTGATATTCCAGAAAATATTAAAGAACAGTTGATAGTAGAATTATATTCTAAATAATAAAGAATCTATGGCGATATTAGCATTTCAAAAACCTGATAAAGTATTAATGTTAGAGGCTAACAACTTCAGCGGAAAATTTGAGTTCCGCCCCTTGGAGCCTGGTTATGGTATTACTATAGGTAATTCCTTACGCCGTATTCTTCTGTCCTCTCTCGACGGATTTGCTATTACCTCTATTAAGATTAATGGAGTTGACCATGAGTTTTCGACTATTCCTGGTGTGATAGAAGATGTTACAAACATCATCCTAAATCTCAAGCAAGTTCGCTTCAAGCAGGTAGTAGAAGATATAGACAGCGAAAAAATCAGTATTAATGTATCAGGGACAGAAGTGTTTAGATCTGGAGATATCGGCAAGCAATTGACGGGTTTCGAGGTGCTTAATCCCGATTTCATTATTTGTAATATTGATAAAGGAGCTGGTTTTACTATCGAGCTTACTATAAATAAGGGACGTGGATATGTTCCTGCTGAAGAAAATAAATCTGAGGAGGATTCACTCAATACAATCTGTATAGATTCTATTTTCACTCCTATAAGAAATGTTAAGTACAGCATAGAGAACTTTCGTGTAGAGCAAAAAACGGATTACGAGAAATTGGTCTTGGAAATTCAAACCGATGGATCTATACATCCTAAGGAAGCATTGAAAGAAGCAGCTAGGATTTTGATACATCACTTCATGTTGTTTTCGGACGAGAAAATTCACTTAGAGCCAGTAGATGTTGATTCAAATGAAGAGTTTGACGAAGAAGTGCTTCATATGCGTCAGCTTCTGAAGTCTAAACTCTCTGAAATGAATCTTTCTGTCAGAGCTCTCAACTGCCTCAAAGCTGCCGACGTAGAAACACTAGGCGAATTAGTAAGATATCAGAAAAATGACCTCTTGAAATTTCGTAATTTCGGTAAAAAGTCACTTACTGAGCTTGACGAATTACTGGAGCATCTTAAATTGAACTTTGGGATGGACATTGCGAAATACAAATTAGATAAAGATAATTAACAATGAGACATAATAAAAAAATTAATCATTTAGGTCGCACAACTTCTCATAGGGCTGCCATGCTTTCAAATATGGCCTGCTCTTTGATTAAGCACAAGCGAATTTTCACAACTTTGGCAAAGGCCAAAGAGCTTCGTAAGTATGTAGAACCTTTGATTTCTAAATCAAAAGAAGATACTACACACTCTAGGCGTATAGTTTTCAAAAATTTGCAAGACAAATATGTTTTAGCCGAACTATTTTCTGAAGTAGCTGCTAAGATTGGCGACAGGCCAGGAGGCTACACTAGAATACTAAGAACGGGAAATCGTTTGGGTGATAATGCTCAAATGTGCTTTATAGAATTGGTAGATTTCAACGAGCATATGTTGAAGACCAAGGCTGCTGCTCCTGCATCAAAAACTCGTCGTTCTCGCAAAAAAGCTGAGACTGCTGAAAATGATGCAAGCACAAGCCCTGAAAGCGCATCAGTAGAAACTCCAAGCGCTGAATAGTTAGATATTCAGACACTTTATTAAAGGAGTTTGGTGCCATTTTTATAGGTGTCAAACTCTTTTGTTTTAAATTGATATTTATTTGTATAACAATTAACATAAAAAAATCTTATGGAAATAGTAAAAATTATTGGTAGAGAAATTCTTGACTCTCGCGGAAACCCTACAATAGAGGTTGATGTGCATTTGGCTTCTGGATATATTGGTCGTGCTGCAGTTCCTTCGGGAGCTTCAACGGGAGAAAATGAGGCCTTGGAATTGCGTGATGGCGACAAAAAAAGATACCTCGGAAAAGGTGTTTTGAAAGCCGTTGCCAATATCAATGACGTAATAGCTCCAGCTATTCTTGGAATGAGTGCTATGCAACAGCGCGCTATCGACACTGCAATGATTGCATTGGACGGAACTTCTACAAAATCTAAATTGGGAGCCAATGCAATATTGGGAGTTTCTCTTGCCGTAGCTAGAGCCGCTGCCACCTACCTCGATATGCCTTTGTATAGGTATATTGGAGGAAGCAATACATACACACTGCCTGTTCCAATGATGAATATCATCAATGGCGGTTCTCACTCCGACGCTTCTATAGCTTTCCAAGAATTTATGATCCGCCCTATTGGCGCAACATCCTTTCGTGAGGGCTTGAGAATGGGCGCTGAGATCTTCCATGCCTTGAAAAAAGTATTGCACGACAGAGGTCTAAGCACTGCTGTAGGTGACGAAGGTGGTTTTGCTCCTGCTTTGAATGGTACTGAAGATGCTTTGGAATCAATTATTCTTGCTATCAAAAATGCAGGTTACAAGCCAGGCGAAGAAGTTACAATCGCTTTAGACTGTGCAGCTTCCGAATTTTTTGAAAAAGGCGTTTACAACTACGCCAAGTTTGAAGGTAAAAATGGTATTGAAAGAACTCCTGCTCAACAAGTGGACTATTTGGCTGAGTTGATCAGTAAATATCCTATCGATTCTATCGAAGATGGTATGAACGAAAGTGATTGGGAAGGTTGGAAATTGCTTACAGAAAAAATTGGCGACAAATGTCAATTGGTAGGTGATGATTTGTTTGTAACAAATGTTGAATACCTCAAAAAAGGTATTGAAATGGGTTGTGCAAACTCTATTCTTATCAAGGTAAACCAAATAGGTACGCTTAGCGAAACCTTGGATGCTATCGAAATGGCACATCGTGCAGGCTATACTTCAGTAACGTCTCACCGTTCGGGAGAAACCGAAGATGCAACAATTGCCGACATCGCTGTAGCTACCAACTCAGGACAAATAAAAACAGGTTCTTTGAGCCGTTCAGACCGTATGGCAAAATACAATCAATTGCTTCGCATAGAAGAGGAATTGGGCGATTTGGCTGTTTACGGATACAAGAAAGTGAAGTAATTTTTTTCACATATAAAAAAAGCGCAGGCACTGAAAAGTAGCCTGCGTTTTTTTTATAGCGTTTTTTTGCTTACCTTTGTCGCTATTTATTTTTAACACATACAAATTTATTTTGAATTTCGAAGATCTTCCTATCATAGAGCCCATCCTTCGGGCCATAAAAGAAGAAGGATATACACAGCCAACACCCATTCAGGAACAAGCAATACCTATTTTGCTTGCCGGACGAGACCTCTTGGGTTGTGCGCAAACAGGAACAGGTAAAACAGCAGCTTTTGCCATCCCAATACTTCAATTGCTACAAGAACAAGCTTCTAAGCCAGGACGGAAAACTATAGGCGCTCTCATTCTTACTCCTACCAGGGAGTTGGCAATACAGATTGGCGAAAGTTTTGCCTCTTATGGCAAATATACTAAGGTGCGACATACCGTTATTTTTGGTGGCGTGAGCCAGATGACACAGGTAAATGCCATACGACAAGGGGTAGATGTGCTCATTGCAACTCCCGGTCGCTTGATGGATCTTATGGATCAAGGCATTATAAGCCTAAAAGACTTAAAGATTTTTACCTTAGACGAGGCAGACAGGATGTTAGACATGGGTTTTGTGCGAGATGTGAGAAAGATTCTCACCAAAATACCCAAAGAGCGTCAGTCCTTGTTTTTTTCAGCTACCATGCCCACGGATATTGCGCAATTGGCAGACACCATTTTGCGTAATCCAGAGACGGTGAAGGTAACCCCAGTCTCCTCGACTGTAGATGTGATAGATCAATCGCTTTACCACGTAAGCAAGGCCAATAAAACAAGCCTCCTGATTCACCTCCTAGACGATGAGGCAATTGCCACTGTACTTGTGTTTACACGCACCAAGCATGGAGCCGACAAGATTGTTAGGTCTTTGTGCAAGGAAAATATTAAATCGGCAGCAATCCATGGCAATAAGTCTCAAAACGCACGTCAAAAGGCTCTTAGCGACTTCAAATCCAGACATTTGCGGGTGCTGGTAGCAACTGATATTGCTGCTCGCGGCATAGATATTGATGAGCTTTCGCATGTTATAAACTACGATATACCCAACATTCCTGAAACCTATGTACATAGAATAGGGCGTACAGGACGAGCTGGGCTCTCGGGTGTAGCCATGTCTTTTTGCCAAGAAGATGAAACCACCTATCTCAAAGATATTCTCAAACTTATAAAGCGCAATATTCGTGTCATTGACGAGCATCCCTTTCCCTTGGAATATACTTCGCAGCAATCAAGTTATTCAGACAAACCTGCAATTAAGGCACCAGCGCATAAGAGGCCTGCTGCTGCTAGATTGGAGAGACCTAGGCTGATAAAGCGAAACTAGGAATATTTTTCAAAAGAGATCTGTCGCTTCTAAAGCAGCAGATCTTTTTTTTTGTTCTAAGGCATTCAAAAGTATTCTGTATTTGCGTTTTAGTTGAAATATTTTTTGCTGCCAAACAAGAGTTTATCATTAAAAAACACTTATATTTGTGCGATATATTTAATCGCACAATCGTATTTAATGATAAACATATATGAAACTCCACCTTACATTAAATCAAGCCCAAGGCAGTATTATACCAATCAACTACCAGTATCCCTTGGCATCAGGAATATATAAGATAATCGCTCAAGGAAATGCCGATTACGCCTCTTTCTTGCACGAGCACGCGTATAAGAAAGAGGGTTCACTCAAGGCATTCAAACTCTTTACCTTTTCAGATCTTCGTAGCCCCTTTCAGATTCAAGGCGATAGATTGCTGCTATGTTCAAAAGAATCCATTGTAGATGTTTGTTTTCATATCCCAGATGCTGCTACTCACTTTGTGCGCGGACTATTCGTGGATCAGGTGATAGAAATTGCCGATAGAAAATCCAAGGCTAGGTTTGATATTGCACAAGTAGAAGTTGTTCCATTGTGGGATGAGCCACTTGCTGCCCGCACAAGCAAGCAGGTGCTTCTACGGCCGCTTTCTCCAATGGTGATTGGACGCAAAAATGTGCGAGGCTATTCAGATTATTTATCTCCCCACGACAGCGATTTTATTGCAGGACTAATTTTTAGTTGGAAAGAAAAATATGCTACTGTCTATGGTAGTGCACAGGCGGAAGCTGATTTTGCCTCACTTTCGGTAAGGGTAATCGGCAAAGAAAATACCAGATCAAGACTCATTACAATCAAAGAGGGAAGTCCTGAAGAAACCAAAGTCAGAGGATTTCTTGGCTTCTCCCTCGAAGTGCAAGCTCTGGTAGAAGTTCTTGAACTTGCCTTAAATGCTGGTATAGGAATGAATTGCAGTATGGGATTTGGATGTGTGGGGCTGGTGAGGTTAGAAGAGAATTACTATATTTACAGTCATAGAATCGAAGAATAAAAAATGCATTTATGATAAGAGAGTTTGTTGAATTTACTAAAAAGCTTGATCCTCAAATGAAAAATAAGGGAATTCAGGCAAAAGATGGGGTGCATATACTGATAAGTATATCGAGTGATGGTACCTATACATACAAAAGTGAGTTTTCTCAGAAGATTGCAAATTCTGATTTTATTCAGCGTTGTGCAGTCTTAGCGGCAAATGCATGGATGATAGATACAAATAAATGTTTTGATGCTCCCTCTAAGGGTATTCATTCTTGCTCTCCTTACTGTTTGGCATTTAAAACTTATTTCTTGACTGGGGGAGCCAGCAGTCTAGGTACAGAAAAACAAAATAAAAAGAAAAAAGATATTCCTGCAAGACTAAAAAAATATTTTGAACTGGCTTCAGCTCTGATAGATCCATCTTCGGAAGAAATACAGCCTTATGCAAATGCCATCACATTTTTTAAGAAAATTTTTATAGAAGGATCTTTTAATG
>BHEP01000025.1 GCA_003851245.1 Bacteroidales bacterium
CCATCAGCCTCTCCCCCGACTCAATAAAGAGGCACAGCGACATAAAGATTGTTTATACACCAATACATGGCACTGGAGGTCAGCTAATTCCGCAGGCACTCAAGGCTATGGGTTTTACCAACATCATTAATGTTCCTGAACAAGATATAGTGAGTGGCGATTTTCCAACGGTGGTATCGCCCAATCCGGAAGAGCCTGCAGCACTGGCACTGGCTGTAAAAAAAGCACAAGAAACGGGTGCCGACTTGGTAATGGCTTCTGATCCTGATGCTGATAGGGTGGGCGCAGCAATACGAAATGAGGATGGCGAATTTGTATTGGTCAACGGCAACCAGACCCTGCTTATTTATCTATACTACCTTATTCGCCGCTGGAAAGAATTGGGCAGGCTTACAGGAAATGAGTATGTTGTAAAAACAATAGTAAGCACCGAGTTGGCAAAACGAGTGGCAGAACAAAATGGAGTAGAAATTTTTGATTGCTATACAGGCTTCAAATGGATAGCTGCCGTTATGAAGTCCAATGAAGGAAAGAAAACTTATATTGGAGGTGGCGAAGAAAGCTATGGCTTCCTTGCCGAAGATTTTGTCAGAGATAAGGATGCCGTATCTGCTTGCATGCTCTTGGCAGAAATTGCCGCTTGGGCAAAAGACCAGGGAAAAACTCTCTATCAACTGCTGCAAGATATTTATTTGGAATATGGATTCTCAAAAGAAAGGGGTATATCTGTTGTGAAAAAAGGAAAATCGGGTGCCGAAGAAATTGAAGCGATGATGAAAGGTTTCAGGGAAAATCCCTTAAAAGAAATTGCTGGTTCTAAGGTTGTTATGATCAAAGATTTTGCCAAACTAATTGGTACAGATCTGCTCCTCAATGAGCAGTTTACGCTAGATATGCCTACCACTGCCAATGTTCTGCAATATTTTACCGACGACAACACCAAAGTTTCCATTCGCCCCTCGGGAACGGAGCCCAAAATAAAATTCTATATTGAGGTGCAAAGTAAAATAAAATCCAGGGAAGATTTCCCTAGAGTAGAAGCCGAAACCGAAGCTAAGGTGGAGGCTGTTAGGGCATCTCTTATGAATGAATAGTGAGTACTTATAGCTATGAAATTCTGCTAATTCTGCCTTCTTTGAGAGAGTAAGTCTGCTTGCTCTCCTCACAGAAGGCGGTATTGTTTTTGTCAAACACCAATTTATTGCCATATTCGCTGACCCATCCCACCTGTTTGGCAGGGTTTCCAAAAACCAAGGCGTAAGGCAAAACATCTTTTGTGACCACACTTCCAGCACCTACCAAGGCATACTCTCCAATGCTTACTCCACAAATAATGGTGGCGTTGGCTCCTATGCTAGCCCCTTTTTTTACTCTGGTTTGCACATATTGTTCTTTCCTACAAATAGCACTGCGAGGATTGAGTATATTGGTAAAAACGCAGGAGGGACCCAAAAATACGTCATCCTCACAGACAACTCCTGTATATACCGACACATTATTCTGTATTTTTACATTATTGCCCAATACCACCTTTGGAGAAATAACTACATTTTGACCTATATTACAGCTTTTACCTATCACAGCATATGCCATCACCTGCGAAAAATACCATATAGTAGTGCCTTCACCAATTTGACTCGTAGGGTCAATGATAACGAAATCTGAAGACTTGCAAAATTTACTCATACATATAGTTGTAAAACATTATAATTAATTGGTAAATATACGTATTTTTATTCTATACTCAAGGCAAGGTTTTTTACAATCTTATATAAAAAAGCTTCTGGGAAGTGTTGTATTTGCCCCATGATTGCATCGATTGGCGATAAGGATGCGTCTATCCGCCGCCCCATACCCAGTGAGCCATGGGCTTGCGCACAAAGATTGCCCATAAAACGGTGAACAATAAGAATCTCGAAAACTTGATTAGTTAGGCAAAAGCCCCTATGATTGTATACAATCTATCAAAAAGGAATAGTCGTTTCGCAGGACGAGTTGAACCAAATAGCTTTATATAGAAACGAATTTCACGGAGAATGGAGCCACGCAATAAAACCAAATAACGTACATGTTATTTAATTGCAACTCCTAAAGGTACGGATTTTTAGTGAAGTAAGCGATAAACAGATTAAACAGATTAAACAGATTGAAAATATCCTAAATAATCGACCTCGTAAAAGACTCGGATACCTCACTCCTAATGAAAAATTTAGATTAATTATTAATCAAAATTCACTTGCAATTGCAAGTTGAATTCAGCAAATAATAAGATCATTTCTATCAATAATCATCTATTATTACTACATTTGTACTAAAATTATTCATTATTCATTATTCATTTATTTATGAGTGTTATTGATTTATTAAATGCTGGTAAAAAGACTGCCTTTTCTTTTGAGATTTTGCCCCCACTAAAGGGCAATAGTTTTGAAAAGGTGTGTAATGTTATTGATAAACTGCGGGTTTTTGATCCACAATACATAAATATAACCACGCATCATAGCGAAAACATTTACAAAACACTGCCCGACGGCTCTCTGCACAAAACAAATGTGAGGAAGCGTCCAGGCACGGTAGCTATTGCGGCGGCCATACAAAACAAATATGGGATAAGTGCTGTTCCTCATGTCATTTGTAAGGGCTTTACTAAGGATGAAACTGAATACGGGCTTATAGACCTCAATTTTCTGGGCGTTCATGATCTGCTCTTGCTTAGAGGCGATGCCAACAAATTGGAGAAAGACCAGATTCCTGAGGGGCAAAGTCATGCGCATACAATAGACTTGCAGGAGCAAGTAAACGATTTTAATGAGGGCATTGCTGTCGATGGCTCCACATTTGAGAAGATGAAAACTCCCTTTAGCTACGGCGTTGCATGCTATCCCGAGAAGCATGAGGAAGCTCCTAATATGGATTCTGATATTTATTACCTCAAGCAAAAAATTGCAGCGGGAGCATCCTATGCAGTTACCCAAATGTTTTTTGACAACGAAAAATATTTTGCTTTTGTAGACCGTTGTAGATCCGAGGGTATTACAGTGCCTATTGTTCCTGGTATCAAACCCTTGGTTCTTTTGAGTCAATTGACCGTTTTGCCAAAGATATTTCGATCGGATATACCCGAAGCCTTGGCCAAAGAATTGCGCAAATGCAGTAGCGACGAACAAGCAAAGGCCGTGGGTGTTGAGTGGTGCATCGCTCAATGCAAGGAGCTAATAAGCAGGGATGTGCCAAGTTTGCATTTCTATACCCTGATGGCAACAGAGAGTGTGCGTAAGGTAGCAGAGGCTGTTTACTAAACTTATGTGCCATGTATTTTAGAGATGTTGTAGGACAAAAAGACGTAAAAAATCAGTTAAGACAGTCTCTCAGAAAGTCTTATATGCCGCATGCCCGCATATTTTCTGGGGCAGAGGGGGCTGGAGCCTTTCCCTTGGCTCTGGCTTATGCTCGCTATGTAATGTGTGAAAATCGATCAGAAGAGGACTCTTGTGGACATTGCTCTTCCTGCCTTAAGATCAATAATTTGGCACATCCTGATTTACATTTTGTTTTTCCCGTAGTGAAGGTAGTAAAACTTAAAAAATTTGTCTCTGATGATTATATAGCAGAATGGCGTATTTTCCTGTCTAAAAACACCTATTTTAGGCTACCTTCATGGCTGGATGCTATAGATGCGGGAAATGCTCAAGGGCTGATTTCTGCCAAAGAGGGCGATGAGGTAATTAAAAAATTAAATTTTAAATCTTATGAGTCCGAATATAAGATAGTTATCATTTGGTTGCCCGAAAAGATGCATAATACTTGTGCCAACAAGCTTCTAAAAATGATTGAAGAGCCTCCAGCAAAAACTATCTTTTTGATGGTTTCGGAAGCTCCTGATAAAATTATTTCCACCATTCAGTCTCGCTCGCAGAGGCTGCACGTCCCCCCCATCATGGCAGAAGATATGCTTCTAGCCCTTTCTGCAAAATACGACATCAGTCAAGAGGATCTCGATCTAGCATCTATAGTTCGTTTGTCTTCGGGCAGTTATTTGAAAGCACTTGAAGCAATCCAAGGTAAGGACTTGGCAGAAGCTCATCTCGAATTTTTTATTGCCATTATGCGTAATTCATGGACTCGCAATGTAATAGATATGAAGTCAAGAGCAGACGCTTTTAGAAACATGGGAAGAGATAAACAGAAATCTTTTTTGACTTATGCGCAAAATTTGCTGAGGCAAAATTTTATTGCCAATTTTAGAATACCTGAAATCACCTATTTGAGCCGTACAGAAGCTGCATTCTCACAAAAATTTGCACCTTATATAAGCGAAAGGAATATACTTGAATTTATGGAAGAGCTGGCTTTGGCAGAACTACATGTTGAGCAAAACGTGAATCCTCGCATGATATTTTTCGACTTGTCATTGAAGATTGCAGTATTACTGAAAAAATAAATAGGTGTTTCTTTGTTTTTATATTCAATAATGTTGTAAATTTGCGAGACTAATTCACTAGGATTTCTACAAATTGCTTTTTCTTCCTTGTCTATAGGAGGACATTGGCAATTATAATGTTTAGAATCCCTATAAACAGGAAAATATAAAAATGGAATTTAAATATATAGGAGCCGGTTGCTGCAAGATGAATAAAAAAGGCTGTAGCAAAACCCAAGATAATAAATTGAATACTTACGATTGGCTCTGTGATATTCCCGAATCTCAGGGAATGACAGATATGGTAGAAGTACAGTTCAAGAGCACCCGCAAGGCATATTTTCTTAACAACACTAAAATGCCCTTGGAAAAAGGAGATATCGTGGCTGTGGAATCAAGTCCAGGCCATGATATAGGTACAGTTTCGCTGACAGGGAAATTGGTATTGTTGCAAATGAACAAAAATCGTATTTCTCCACACTCTGAAATTAGGCGTGTGTATAGAAAGGTAAAGCCCGGAGATATTGAAAAATATGAAGAGGCTAAGTCAAGAGAGCAGGACACGATGACCAAGGCTCGACTTATTGCGAACTCACTGGGGCTAAACATGAAAATTGGTGATGTGGAATATCAGGGAGATGGTAGCAAGGCAATTTTCTATTATATTGCAGATGAGAGGGTTGATTTTAGGCAATTGATAAAAGACCTGGCGGAAGCTTTTAGGGTGCGTATAGAAATGAAGCAAATAGGGGCTAGGCAAGAGGCTGGCCGTATTGGTGGAATTGGCCCTTGTGGGCGTGAACTTTGCTGCTCTGGATGGATGAATAATTTCGTGTCTGTATCAACAAGTTCTGCCAGACATCAGGACATATCTCTTAACCCACAAAAACTGGCGGGGCAGTGTGGCAAACTTAAGTGCTGCTTAAATTACGAGGTAGACACCTATGTTGAGGCTCAAAAAAAATATCCCTCGCGCGACATACCATTAGAAACTCTGGATGGAACTTATTATCATTTTAAAACTGACATTTTGAAAAATTTGATGATGTATTCTACAGACAAGCATTTTGTTGCCAATGTGGTTTCTATTACTTCCGAAAGGGCTACTGAGGTGATAAAAATAAATAGAAATGGTATTAAGCCTGAGTCGCTGGCAATTGAAGATATGAGCAGCAAGCCCGAAAAAGAAAATAAGGATATTTTGGAGGGAAGTGTGACTCGTTTTGATAAGGTGAAAAATAAAAATAAAAGAACAGGTAGACCACCTCAAGCTGCAAGAGACCAAGAAATAAAGCTTGTACAAACAACTTCTCCCAATGAGACTGCTCAGCAACAGAGGCCCATTCTTAAATTGAAGAAAGAAAATGAAAGGCCACAAGAGTAAGATCTATTTTTGCCTGTTTATCTATTTTTGCCTTTTTGCAGCATGCTCTCGAAGAGATGTTTATCAAGAATTTCACTCTTTGCCGAAGTCTTCTTGGAGCAAAGAAAAAGCTCTTGAGTTTGACGTGAATATTCAAGATAGCATTTCAGAGCATAGTATTTCTATAGAAATTCGCCATAGCTACAATTTCGCATATCGCAATTTGTGGCTATCGGTAGAATGCTCGGGCCCTGAAGGATACACTAGCAATGATCTTATGAACTGCGAACTTGCCGATGCCTCAGGAGAATGGTTCGGTTCGGGGATTAGCCTGCGTGCTCAGAGCTTCATTTACAAATCTTCAATAAAATATCCTCGCAAGGGGAGATATATTTATACCATTAGGCACGGAATGCGCAATGATGTTTTGCACGGAATTTCGGATATTGGACTTTTAGTAAAGAGCGCTTCTGAAAAATAAATTTTTGAGCACAACTAAAAAGGGTAACCAATAGCGAAGTATAGTTCAAAATTTCCACCTAAACCTTCAGAAAAAAACGTCCATCGTTCTCCCTTATCTCTGTTAGGGTTGAATACTTTTTTCCCCCCATCGATGCGAAATATAAGAAAGTCTAGGTCGAAGCGAAAGCCAATACCTGTGCCAATTGCTATTTGTTTGTAGAATGAATCGAGGGAAAATTTTCCCTCTGGCTGATTCTCATAGTCTTCTATTGTCCAAATATTGCCGCCATCAATAAAATAAGCCAGCTCCAACCACTTTGCTGTTTTGCGTCGGTATTCGACACTAAGTTCAAGTTTTATGTCGCCCACATGTGTAGCAATATTTTTAGAATCTCCTTGGAAAGCTCCCGGACCAAGTTCGCGGGTACTCCATCCCCTAACACTATTGGGCCCGCCAGCATAATATCTTTTCTCAAAGGGCAGTATGGCATTTGTGCCATTAATTCTTGAGTTGCCGTAAGGCGCAGCTACGCCTGCTGCCAAATGAAAGGCGTATGCGCTAGTACTATTGATTTTAAAAGAACCTGCAAAATCAACTTCCCCTTTTACATATTGAGCAAAAGGATTTCCAAAGAGCGTATATTGGTCAGTTTTGTTTTTTGTAGCTTTTGCTAATGCAAAGAGGCCACTGAGAGCATTTCCTGAGGATTCAAAATTTAATCGCAGCGTGTAGGACTTGGGAAAAGTACTGCGTGTATCGATAAAACTATAACTAAGATTGTATGAAAGCCCTGCAGTAAAAACATTTTCGTAACTGTATTTGGAGAGAAGGTTGGCATCTTCATTCAAGAAATCGCTAAATTCGGCAGATTTGTAGGGCATGATTACATAGTTGATATTGGGAATATTGAGACTTTGAGTAAGAGATTTATCTGTATTGCTCCATTTATTCTTCCAGCTGAAGTTAAAAAAATTGCGGGTGTATTCCTGTCTGTTTTGAATATCGAAACTTATTCCCAATTCGGTGCTTAGCTTAAAGTTTTCTCTATCTTTTTTTCTGATAAAAGGGTATATAATTTTGGGAATTTCTATACTCGTCTCTATACCAATTTCATAAAATTTTTTGGAAAATATATCATTGCTACTATTGGGAACAAACTCGTAAGTTCCTCTTAGTTTTAAGTCTAATACCTCGGCACCATGGAATAAGTTTTTGTATTTGTATCCAATTCTTCCCTCTAATCCAGAATTTCCGGCCTTGCTGACTCCTCCTATTTCAGTTTGTAAGCCATGATTATTGCTAGCTTCCAAAAAAATATTGCAGGACAATAGTGCAGAGTCGGGTCTGTCGAGGACTTCAAACTGCACTCGGGTATTTCCAGTGCTTGGCAGATTTTTTAGTAAGGAGTATGTTCGTAAGGATTTTCTCTCATTATAAAAATCGCCGGGATATATCAATACATTTCTATCGATGGTCGAAGGCCTAAGAAAAAGCTTTGAATTGTACCTCATAGTTAAGTTGTTGTATAGAATGGAATCATAAGTGCCCGGCACTAAGTTTTTTTGGGGCTCTAGCTCACTCCACACAACTACTTGGCTGAGTTTGTATTTCTGCATCTTGACGCTATCTATAAAGCTCAATTTAAGATCTACCTGATTGCAATTGAGGCTGCTGTCGGCATAAAAATGCAAGCTCTCTGGAGCCGAAAAATAATAGCCCTTATTGCGCAAAAACATGCTTATCTGCTCTCTTTCTTCTTCCAACTTGCTTGTAGCAAAAGGTTTTCCTAAGACTATTTTAGAGCGTCCTCTTTCTTTCCTTTTTTTTAGCAGGCTGTCTATTTCGATGTTGCCAAAGGTTTCTATTTCATAATTTCTTATTGTGTAGGCCTTGTCGGCAGAAACGAGGTAGGCTACACTTATGAATTTTCCCGAAGTATCTATACTAGTAGTCACCTTGGCATTGAAGTAAGCATTGTTGTGCATCTCTATTGTCATCTCCTCTGCACTCGCATTGGTCTGGCCCTCACTAAAATACGTGGGAGCTTTGCCAAGTTTTCTAATTTTTCGTTTGAGCCACGATGGATTCTCCTTCTTCGACATATACATGCTTAGCCTCAGGTTTTTCCCTCCAGGCTCCTGCCTAACAAAAGGTTCGAGTGATGCTTTTTTTACATCTTTGCTATCTATCTCAATACTTACCTTCTTTAATAGATACTTATTATCTGCGACATATTTGGTGCTATTGCAGGAAAATAAGAAAATAGATGAAGTGATAGCAAGTAGGAGTTTTAAGAGCCTAAAATTTAGCGACTTATTTGCTAGCAGGGCATATTTATGTGAATATATACAGGGGCTCATCATTTTTTCAATTTCTTTCTCACGTTTCTAAAGAGGCTTCTGAAGGTTTTCCCTTCTTTTTTGTATATAAAACTTAAGCCTTGAGTACTTAGGCCTTGATCATAAAATTGATCGTTAGTCACATTATACATTTTTACCACGAGGCTGCCCGATCTATTTAGCTTGTATTGGAAATCAAAATCACTGGCAAAATTTCTTGTCGATGTCGATGAATTTGCTTGCAAGCGATCTTTAAATAGGCTGGTGGAGAGTTCTACCTCCATTTCCACTCCCGCATTTCCTTGTTCTTGCGAATAAAGCTTGGTTCCAATAGTCCAATTATCCTTGAAAACACCCGATAGCAAGTTGTTGAGTTGGTTTGAAAGGGATGCTGACGCGAGCGAAGTCCACAGCTTATTGCCCGTAGATCGACTTCCGGAAACGGCTTGTGGGGAGTAGAAAGAACCTACTGCCAATAGGTAGGCTATTTCTTTCATTTTCTCATCGTCAGAATACAATATGCCAGCAACTTTTTTCTGTATGCTTTCATCAGACTGTGGGAGTTCGATGTCGTAGCTTATGTTCATTTTATCCATGCTTCCTGCAACTTTTATCAGGCAATCTACTTGGGTTCTTGTGTTTTGAGATTCATCAGAGCCAAAGGAAGGGCTCAAACTTGTAAGGTCTGTTTTCAAACCGTAAACTGCCGTGACGTCAAAAATACTTGCCATAGGGTCTCCTAAAAATGCAACAGAGCCCCCCGGTTTTATGGTAAATTTCTTTTTAGAAACATTGGCAAGGGTCAAATCGCATTCTCCATCTTGTATGCTGTAATCACCAAAAAGATTCATTCTATCTGTTGTTAGGTCGTAAGCCAAATCAATGTTTCCTATTCCCACAACACTTGCCATATCCCTTGTTTGGGGATTTATACACGTCCCTAATCTTAGATCAGGGCTTATGCGCAGCGACATATCTAGTTTTAGGGGAAATTTTTGGGTCTTTTGTGCTATTTTTTGTGCTATTTCTAGGTCTTCTTTTAGTAGGCTATCGTTTTTGTTTACAAAGCTCATGCCCTGCGATCTCAAAGCTGTATTTCTAGCGCTTGGCATATTTACGAATATACTAGATTTACCACTGTTGCTAAGTTTCATTTTTAGCAGAATGTTTTTTTCTGTGCCTGAAATTTCTATGGAATCATTGAGTCGCAATGTTCCATAAAATAGACTATCGCTTTGATGGGGATTGTTTAATACCAAAAAGTCGTCAAGATTGATTTTTATTTTGGGCTGGAAGGCTGCAAACTCTTGATGCTCAATAGAGCCATTGACATTTGCTATTTTGCCGTTTTCATCTTTTATTTTGATGTCGTTGAATACAAATTTATTGGGAAGTATACTTATGCTATCGGATATGCTGTATTTAGTTTGCGTGAGAGAAAGGCCGAAAAGTCCATTTTGAATGCCTAATACCCCATTGAGCTCTGGCTCACTGAGCCTACCCTCTGCGCTGATTTTTCCCTGCAGTATTCCTTCTTGCAAGAATAGGTAGTCCTCTGTGAGAGGGCTCAGCCATCTTAGGTCAATAGATTCAAGGTTGGCAATCAAAGAGATAGAGTCTTTCGAGGGTTTTATGTATCCTTCCAAGGTCGATCTGTGGGCATTGCCATTTTTGAGGCTGTCGTTTTCTAGGAGTGCTCTTATTTGTAATCCCTCTTGTTTCTCGTCCCAAACACTAGCGAGACTTAGATTGCCTACATTAAGATCTTGAAAGCTAATATTTTTGATTTCCAAATCTTTGGTTATTATATGAGGGCTAAGAAGGCTCTTTGTTATTAGCACCTCCCCATTGGCGAGACCTCCAATAACAAGGTCGGATTTGGCAGCCTCTAAAAATGTTGCCAATCTCAGATTGGAGAGCCAAACTTTTAGCGTATCCTCGGCGTTTGCAGAAATGAGCCCATTGATCTTGAAATACTCGTCCTCAGAAAGGCTTATCTTAAAATTGTTGACAGCATAATTGTTTTCTTTAATACTGAGGCTGGAGGGCGCAATAAGAAAAGACTGCTGATTCATTTTGATGGTAGAAGGAAGAAATTCTATTTTGAGAATATTTTCCGGATTTTTATCTGTAAGAGGAAGCTGTATTTTGGATAAAACATGACCATTCAAATTCATATTCGGCGTTTCGTTGTCAAATTTAATGTCAATACTTGCCCCTGATGGCTCTGTTGTTCCTACAAGCTTGAGTTTTAGGCTGTCGCCAGAAGTATAAATTTTGCAAGTAGAAAAGTCCAAAGATACCTTGTTGAGGCTTGTATCGGTTTTTATATCGATGATTGAATTTGCAAACGGCATACCACTGTATTCCAAGAGGGGGAAGACCGCCCGCAGGGCAAAGGTATTTTTTTGATAATCTAGGTAGCCCTCTATTGTAGACTCTTCTTTGCTGGTGTAGGCTAGCTCAAGATTGCTTGACAATTTCTCTAAAGCTGGCACTATGGCTTGAAATTCTATCTTGCCTGTTTGTGGTAGCTTTGTTTTTTGCAGAGGAAATAACTTAGGTAAATATGTGGAAAGTAGATTGTTTGTAAATATTGGAAGCTGTTCAAAATCAAAAATCCCTCTAATCTGTGCCTCCATAATATCCGAGCACAGCAAAATTTCTTTTTCGTTTGCTTCTATAGCATTATAATGCAAGGAGGGTTTATTGTTTAGAACAAAATTTTTGTCTCCGTTAGATATATTTAAACTGTCTATATGTATTTCCGCACTCATTTTATTTGGGTTTATACCTTTTGCCCTTGCATTTATGCTTACATAAACATCACTTGTTTTAATGGAATCGTCGGAATTGTCGCTTGTTCTATTTAGCCTATTTATATGCAAATGATTGAGCTTGGCTTTAAGTTCTGTTAAGGGTTCTTTAGGATTAGTATTATCGAAATTTAGCTCTGCATCTATAGGTATTTTAGCATTCTTGCTTGTAAGCTTTGCGTTTAGTTTTTGGCCTTTGTATAGTGCATTTAAATATAGGTCTTTGTAATGATTTTTGTCGAACTCCATACCTCGGAGTTTAATCTCCGCTGCACCATTTATTTTTCCAGACTTATAGAGCTCACCTCTGGCAATTATTTGCATATCAATTTTTCCCAATATCGTGTTTACTAGGTATAAATCGTTGGGATTGAAGTTTGTCAATGTACTTTTGATATTGAATTTGGCATCTCCACTTGCTGGTATATATCCGCATTTGGCATCGATGTTTATTTTCCCTTTTTTTACATTAAGATTAGCTAATAAATCGAAATCGGCGAGATTGCCATCTATCCGTCCATTTATGGATATATTATTTTGTATTTTAATGGGGGTTTCTTGGTCTTCGATAAAAAATTGGCTCCATTTATCAAAGCCTCTAGGGCTTAAGAATAGTTCCTTGAGCGATAGTTCAAAAGCAGCATTTTCGGGCTCTGAGATATTCGTAGATGCTGCCTGCAGGTCTAATTTAAGGTCGTAGGGGTCTTGCAATATAAATTTTTCTATTTGCAAGTGGGGGAGTTCGCCCCTCAAATCGAGCTCCATTTGCATGGCTTCGTCAAATGACTCAAGGGGACTAAAAAAAGAGGCAAAGTCGGATAAATATAATGTTGGAGAGTTCATTTTTAAAGCAAGTTGGGATTGCTGGGGCTTGTTTGCAGTATCCGAAATTTCCGAAGGTATATTATATGCAAGTTCTTTTATCTGTATCGAACTTAAGGGGAACTTTATATTACACGTGCTTATACTAAGCCTATTTTCAATGAAAGATAGCTTTGAGTTGAGGTCTACAATATGGAGATTTGTTTTTTCTCTCAATTTCATTTGCTTTATATCTACCTCCCAGTCTTTCATCTCTAAGGCATTGAGCGACAATTGCAAGTAGCAGTCTTTTATCTGTATATGACTGTAATCAAAACCTTCAGAAACTTGCTCTTGGTCTGTGATATTGAAAGACAAAGATCCGTTTGCGATACTCAATTGCTCAATATTTAGATCAAAGCCCTTGGTACTATCTTCTTTTTGGGAACCATCGGAGGCAAAAGCATCAATCAGAAATTGAAAATTCATGGGGGCATTTGCACTATCTTGGCTTATGGCGACAAAAAAATCTTCCACACACACATCTTTCAAATTTATTTGATGTTTGGCAATCAGATCCCATAGAGAAAATTCAAGTTTGATGTTTTTTACATTTAGCAGGGTGTCCCCTTTGAGGTCGCTAAGGTATAAGTTATTAATATCCAGTCTATTGAAAGGATATAATTTTATTTCACCAATAGAAATATTATTATTGGTTTTTATTATTATTTGAGCAATACCCCAATCTTTTAAATATTGCTGAACCGGATTTAGAAACAAAAGACCATATATCAGTAAAATGAGGATCAATATACTGATAAAGAGACTTCCGAGTATTTTTGTGAGTGTTCTGATTTTTACTTAATTTTAAAAACTTTGCTAAGTTACGATAAAAAAATTAAAACTCATGATTGAGGTCGGCAGAAGTAGTTAATTTCTCTTATAAGCAAATTATTCATTATTGATTATCCATTATTCATTTTAAAAGTTTTATCTTTGCAAGTCATAAGTCTATTGATTAGGAGTTGGGGGAAATTATTTTCACAATTTTATCAAAAGTCTTAGTTGAAAAATGCTGGTCTATAAGTTCTTCCAGTTCAATTATAAAATTAATAAAATTAAATGTGTCAATGACAGAAGCAGAAATATTAGTAGATGTAATAGTACATGGATTGCAAGAAAAAAAGGGTAAAGAAATTGTTACTTTAGACCTCAGAGATATGCCCGGTTCAATTTGCGACTTTTTCGTGATTTGCGAGGGAAATTCACCAAAACAAGTTGAAGCACTTTCAGATTCCGTTTGGGAAGAGGGTGTAAAGCAATTGAAAGAAAAGCCAATGGGGATTGATGGAGAGAGAGAAGCCCAGTGGATAGCCATGGACTATGGAACGGTAATTCTTCATATTTTCTTGCCAGAGCTGCGTAAATACTATGACTTAGATGGCTTGTGGGCGAATGCCAAAAAAATAGAAATTCCCAATGTTTTATGATGAATTTCAAGAAAAATAAGCCCGACGTGAGCGACAGTAACAATAAGAAACCCAATAAGTCTATGCCGTTTAAATTTAATTTAAATTGGATATATCTGCTTATTATTGCCATGCTTTTCGGCATTTATCTTACAAACAATCAAGCGGTAGTAAATACAAAAGAGATTAATTGGACTGAATTTCAGGAGCTTACAAAAGAAAATTCCTTCAGTAAAATCACGGTATATAATAAAAAAAGTACTGTTACAGCCCTGCTCAAGCCAGAATTTGTGTCCACACACTTTAAGGAAGATGCTGAGGACTCAAAGAAGGTAAAACAAAAAGCTGGGCCTAGTGAATATACCCTTACCACCAGGGCACCATCGTCGGACAGGTTTTCCGATTTTTATGATAGGATGTGTGCAGAATATCAGGTAGATGCACAGGTAACTTTCGACGAAGGTTCCGATCCACTATTTGATATTTTAATTTCTTTTGGCCCTTATTTGCTACTCATAGGTATTTGGATTTTTATCTTGCGCCGCATGTCTGGCGGAGGAAAAGGAGGCGGAGGCATGTTTAGTGTAGGTCGTTCGCAGGCAAAGATTTATGATAAAACAAGCCAGGAACGTAAGGTTACATTTAATGATGTTGCAGGTCTTACCGAAGCCAAGCAAGAAGTAGAAGAAGTTGTGGATTTCTTAAAAAATCCAAGTAGATATACCGACTTAGGAGGAAAAATACCCAAAGGAGCATTGCTCGTGGGCCCTCCAGGCACAGGGAAAACCCTGCTTGCTAGGGCAGTTGCAGGAGAGGCGGATGTTCCCTTCTTCTCTCTTTCAGGCTCTGATTTTGTTGAGATGTTTGTGGGTGTAGGTGCTTCGCGTGTACGCGATCTATTCCGTCAAGCCAAAGAAAAATCTCCCTGTATTATTTTTATTGATGAGATAGATGCTGTAGGTAGAGCGCGAGGAAGAAATGCTAGTATGGGAGGCAATGACGAAAGAGAAAATACGTTAAACCAGTTGCTTACCGAGATGGATGGTTTTGGGTCTAATAGTGGTGTGATAATTCTTGCCGCCACCAATAGGGCAGATATTTTGGATAAGGCCTTGCTGCGTGCAGGACGTTTTGACAGACAAATAAGTGTAGATTTGCCCGAGCTTAATGATAGAAAAGATATTTATCTGGTTCATCTGCGCAACATAAAGATAGACGATTCGGTAGACACAGAATTTCTAGCCCGACAAACGCCTGGTTTTTCTGGGGCTGATATTGCCAATGTTTGTAACGAGGCGGCTTTGATAGCTGCTCGCAGCAACAAAGAGTTTGTTCAGAAGGACGATTTTATGAATGCCGTAGATAGAATTGTTGGAGGTCTGGAAAAAAAATCCAAGATTACAACCTCTGAAGAGCGCCGTACTATTGCCTTTCATGAGGCAGGACATGCCACACTTAGCTGGGTTTTAGAGCATGCCAATCCCTTGGTGAAAGTTACCATAGTGCCAAGAGGCAAGGCCTTAGGAGCTGCTTGGTATCTGCCCGAAGAAAGGCAAATTACTACCTACGAGCAGTTGCAAGATGAGATGTGCGCAACTATGGGAGGTAGGGCTGCAGAGGAGATATTCCTGAAAAAAATATCTACTGGAGCCATGAATGACTTAGAAAAAGTCACCAAACAGGCTTATGCAATGGTGGTTTATTTTGGTATGAGCGAGCTTTTGCCCAATGTAAATTATTACGATACTACAGGTCAAGACTGGGGTTATAGCAAGCCATACAGCGATGAGACTGCCTCTTTGATAGATAAGGAAGTTAAGCGCATCATCAATGAGCAATTTGAGAGAGCAAAACAACTCCTAACAGAGCATGCGGTAGATCATCAAAAACTTTCAGCGGTTCTCCTTGAAAAAGAGGTTATTTATGCCGACGATTTGGAATTGATATTTGGCAAACGTAAGTGGCTTTCACGCTCTCAAGAAATTCTTGAGCAACAAGAGCTGAATAAGCCAGCAGAGGCCATAGACCCGATAAAAAATAATACGAAGAAGGATACAGACAGAGTAGATTTTTGATGAAAAACTTAGTACTCAGATCTTTTACAGGAGTGATTTATGTTGCCCTTATTATTGGGTCGATATTCCTTGGTCCGTATAGTTTTTTGTGCCTGTTTTCAATAATCACTGTTTCTTGCCTTTGGGAACTTTCAGGCTTACTTCAAGCCATGCCCTCATCGCAAGAAACGCAGACAAATCCTAAATCATCCAAAGGGACTTTAGGGCCTCGCCTTATGGCTTGTGCTGGCGGATTGGTTTTGTTTGTATCTTCTTATTTATTCGCATCAAAAACCTGCGGTATTGGAATTTTGAGCCTCTATCTTCTCTTTGTGGTGTTTGTTTTGGTTGCCGAACTGTACCTTAAAAATGATAATCCCATACAAGAGCTAGGGAAACTCTTCTTAGGGCAATTTTACATTGCCCTGCCTTTTTCCTTATTGAACTTCTTGGCTTTTGACCCAACTTTTGACCCAACTTTTAATCTCAGTTCTTCTTACAGCCCTATGTTTGTAGGGTCTCTATTCCTGTTTATTTGGCTTAATGATACTGGAGCCTATATTGTTGGGGTTAAGTTTGGGAGGCATCGCTTGTTTGAGCGCATTTCTCCCAAAAAATCCTGGGAAGGATTTTTTGGAGGCTTATTTTTTACCCTTTCTTGTGCGTGGCTTGTGTATAATTTGATACCAGACATTGCCTTTTATCATTGGCTGGCACTTGCACTTATTGTGGTGGTTTTAGGTACCTGGGGCGACCTGGTAGAATCTCTTATAAAAAGGACTTTGGGAGTTAAGGATTCAGGGAAATCACTGCCAGGGCATGGAGGCTTCTTGGATAGATTTGATAGTGTATTGCTTGCTGTATATGGGATGTTTATATACGTAAACCTATTTATTCGAAGTTGAAAGAAAGCACAATCATGCGGCTAGAACTCCTACTTAGTGCCTGAGTATATTTAAGCATTGTTTTATCCAAAAGATCGGGTCTATCCTTTACCAAAATATCTGTTAGTCCAAAATAAAATCGTAGTTCGGTGCCAATTTTTATCATTGGCAAATAAAAATCGCAGCCAATGCCAAATTGTATTCCATAATCTAAGCCCGATAGCAATATTGGCATGTCTTTTTTGCGTCCTACATCCAATGCTCCATAAGCTCCAGCCAAAAAATAAGGCCTGTAGTTGTTGAGTCGCATAGAATTAAATTTGACATCGAGAGGAAACGAAAGATAGTTTGAGCGAATTGTAAAAGTCTCAATTTCTCCACTTTTTTCTTCTATAAAGCTTATATTTTTATCCCCAAAGTGTAGGCTTGGAGTCAGACGTAGATTCATCATAGGGTTTAGGTATAAGTCTGTTACCATGCCTACATTGAAGCCTCCCGAATAATTAGTAATTTCTCCGTACCAAATTTCTCCACCATCGCCCACATGCCCACTGTTGGTCAATAGCAAATCTTGCATATTGAAGCCAACACTCAGGCCAAAATGATAAATCCTTTGGTCGGCATAGGGTTGATTCTTTACTTTTTGTTTCTGAGCCGACGCGCAAAATATAAAACTAGAAACAAGAATATAGGAAAAGAGTATTTTTTTGAGCATTTTATTCTTTGAGATATTCATTACTAACGTAATTTATCCCTAAGTATTGTTTGACAGACTCCCTACAAATCCCTCTTTTTCAATAAGGCATACGAGGCAGCTATAAATATTGCAGTCCACACCACAACGATACATACCTGCACATAATTTACGCTGAACTGCGAAATACTTTCCTGTCCTGTCATTAGTGTCTCTACCTTTCTGGATATGCTTAGCCTGAAAATCGGGTTGGGTATTAGCCTAGACATAGACTCTAGGGGCATAAGCATTGAGAAATAGTCTGCTATCCTACTGCCAAAAGGCGACATGACATTGACAATAGTGATAAAAATTGTCTCCGCAATATTCCATAGGAAAAGAAATGCCAAGGAGAATGCAGATTTTTTGACCAAGATAGCCAGAAATAAGCAGAAACTAAAGAAGGCAACCAGTTTTACAAAATAGGCCAATAGGTAGTCTACATCAGTAAAAACGAGACCAATTTCAGTGCTTGTGGAGTATTTTATGCCCAAAGCCAAGGATACAAGGCCTAAGATAATGGTAGAAATAAGCGCAAAGAGTGTAATTGCCAAAACCTTGGAAGTGATAAATTCCTCCTTGCTCAGTCCATCGATAAGATTTTGTTTGAGCGTCCCATAAGTGTATTCATTGGTCATCATAGATATGATAACCACTGCCAAAAGAATTTTTAGTGAGGCTGCAATGTAGGTGTTGAAATGCCATATCAGGGGAAATTCAAACATTCCTTCTTCTGCCAAAGAGATTTCTTGTCCTAAGATGGAAAATTTCACCAAGCTCACAAGGGTGATAAGTGCCAGGAGAATAAAATACGAGCTCACCAGTATTTTTGCAGCCCTATTGTTTAATATTTTTCTAAGTTCTATTTTAAGTAAACGCATCATCAGTATAAAATTATTTGTTTGCTACAAGTTTAATAAATTGCTCCTCCAAGCTCTCTTTTCTCTTCACCAAATGATTTACAGAGAGCCCATGTTCAAAAAGAAAACGGTTGAGCTCTGCTGTTTCGAGAGGAGCTTTGAGGCTTGCTATGACCTTTCCATCTTGCCCACTTATCTTGTCTATGGAGGGATGCTGAGCCAAAACGGAGATTAGCAAGGCCTCATCCTGGGCTTGCAGTTCAAAAAATCCTTCGCCATTAGCTATTCCATCTACCGCCCCACAATAAATCACCTGCCCCTTGCGAAGAATCACAACATGCGAGCATACTTTTTCTACCTCGTCGAGCAAATGCGATGCTAAAAGGATGGTCATTCCTCGGGCAGTAATAGATTTTATGATGTTTCTAATTTCCAAAATGCCTTGAGGATCTAGCCCGTTGGTAGGCTCGTCCAGTATCAATATCTCGGGATCGTTGAGCAGGGCAGATGCTATTGCCAAACGCTGCTTCATTCCCAAAGAAAAGGTGCTAAACTTGCTGGTTTTTCTTTCCAAAAGACCTACTAATTTAAGGTTTTGGTCAATTTTACTGTATTCTACTCTTTTGATGTCGCATACCAACTGCAGGTTTTGGTAGGCACTTAGGTAGGGATAAAAGTTGGGCTTCTCTATAATAGCCCCTACTTTTTTCTGTACTTCCTGATTTTGGACGCTTCCTCTAAACCAAGTATACGAACCTGCGGTCTTGTTTACAACATTGAGCACAATGCCCAGTGTGGTGGACTTTCCACTTCCGTTGGGGCCTAAAATGCCATATACATTTCCCTTTTTTATTTCAAAAGAAACATTGTTTAGTGCTTGCAGAGCCCCATAATTCTTGCTTAAACCTTCTATTTTTAATATTGTTTCCATTTTTTTTATTTATATATGATACTCCCCATTGTCAAGACAGAAATCGGGAAATAAATTTGGAGCCTACCCTTCGAGATCGAAAAATTTATTCTCGATTTATGCCGCTCTCTTGTATTTTTCTTTCGCAGTTTTATAATCTAAAGATTGATGCAAAGATAATCCATTTTCATATACATGCAAATAAACGTCCTCGTATTTTACACTTTTGCATAATCTTTCAATAAAAATATTATCTAAAACCCGTCCTTTTCCATCCATAGATATTTTTATATCATTATCTGTAAGCACTTTAACAAATACATCGCTAGTAAATTGACTTCCCTGAGAAACTATATTTGACAACTTAATTAAGCGAATGATAAAAACAAAACACCTTGCCTATAAGCAAATTGTAATAAGTAGGTAGATGGATAACTCTAAAAAATTTAATACATACAATTACGGCTTACAATGGAAAGGAATTTGCCAAGCATAAGGGCATTGCAAAAAAACTGGAAATAAATTTCTTCTTTTGCAAGCCATACCATCCATGGGAGAGAGGAGCAAATGAAAACACCAAGGGGCTAATTAGACAATATATCCCTAGAGGTACGGATTTTGGTGAAGTCAGCGATAATCAGATTAAACAGGTTGAAAATATCCTAAATAATCGGCCTCGTAAAAGACTCGGATACCTAAGTCCTAATGAAAAATTTAGACTAATTATTAATCAAAATTCAGTTGCAGTTGCAAGTTGAATTTAGCATTTCAATATCTTGTAAAGCATCAATAAGGCGGTATTGCTTGCTTTCAAAATATTATTTTCTCTGTTATTTCCGAATTGATATTTCTGAGCTACGAGTTTGCCTTTGCAGTAGGCTGCAATCCAAGTTGTGCCCACAGGCTTGTCTTGCGTAGCACCATCGGGCCCAGCAATGCCTGAAGTTGCAATCGCACAATCACTTCCCAAGAGATTGGCTGCTCCTACCGCCATCTCTTCAACAACCATCTGACTAACAGCTCCATGCTGTTCTAGTGTGTCAATACTGACTCCTAGAGCCTTGTTTTTCACTTCGTTGGAATAGGCCACTACGCCCCCTTTAAATATGCTAGAAGCTCCGGGCAAAGCTGTAATCATGCTAGCTATTTTACCTCCTGTGCAGCTTTCTGCAAGCGCCAAATTTAAGTTCAAATGCCTTAGTAGCTCACTTAAAAGAAGTTCTATAGGTTTATCCTCTTGTGCAATGATATTGTCGTTGAGGCTTAGTTTAAGCTTGTTTGCCAAGGAGTTCATCGCCTTTGTCAAGACTGTTTCGTCGGCATGTTTTCCACTAATTCTTAGGCGTATTAGTCCCGAAGAGGGTAGGTATGCCAATTTGGCAAAAGATGGCATCTCATGCTCAAAAGATTTCAAATGAATAGCCAACAAAGATTCAGAAAAATTACTTACCCAAAAAGTTTGGTGCTGAATGGTATCTCTTTCTTTGAATTTTGCTTGTAGGCGGGGTATGATCTCTTCTGTCATTGCAGCCTTCATTTCAAAGGGAACGCCTGGCATGGAGACCAGTATTTTTCCATCTTTCTCAAACCAAGTGAGTGGGGCTGTACCTACCTTATTTTGAATTACGGTACAGTCTTGGGGCACATATGCCTGATTTCTGGTCAATTCATTGAGTTTATAGCCAACTTTAGCAATCAAAACTTCTATGTTTTGGAGCACGGCAGCATCAAAAACCAAGGGAGTTTCAAAATACTTGCAAAGGGTCTTTTTTGTTATATCGTCTTTTGTTGGACCAATGCCTCCCGTAAGCAATATAATCGACACTCTGGAAAGAGCCTTGTCCAAAGCGTCTAATATGTCTGATTCGCAGTCGCCTACGGTAGTCTTGTATTTGATGTCGAAGCCCACTTTATTAAGCTCCTGCCCCATCCACGCCGAATTGGTGTCGATGACCTGTCCGATAAGGAGTTCGTCTCCTATGGTTATTATTTCTACATTTGCCATATAAAATATACTATCTTGATTTATTTACTTCCCTATTTTTTGCTCTTGGATGATGTTCTAATATTTCGCTGCGTAAGAAATCCCTGTCAAGGTGGGTATAAATCTCCGTTGTCGCTATTTTCTCATGCCCCAGCATCTCTTGTATGGCTCTCAGATTTGCCCCTCCTTCCAGTAGATGGGTTGCAAAAGAATGCCTAAAAGTATGGGGGCTCACTTTTTTTCTTATTCCCACCATTGCAGCATGCTCTTTGATGATATGAAATATCATTATTCTTGACAAAGAACTACCCCTTCGGCTAAGAAAAAGAATGTCTTCATATCCCTTCTTTACTTTTATCAATTTGCGGTCGAGGAGATACAAATTTATTTCTTTTATGGCAGCCTGAGAAATTGGCACCAGCCTTTGTTTGCCACCCTTTCCTTGGACGCGAATAAACTCATCGTCAAAAAATATGTCAGGAAAGCGTAAGGAGCATAGCTCGGAGACCCTCAGCCCACAGCTGTACAGGGTTTCAAGAATGGCCCTATTGCGCTGTCCCTGTGCCTGCGAAAGGTCTATGCTTGCTATTATTTCATTTATTTCGTTTATGCTGAGCACCTCCGGTAGTTTTAGTCCTATCTTCGGGCTTTCCAGCAATTCGCTAGGGTCGAGCTCAATAATATTTTCCAATAAAAGAAATTTATAGAAAGAGCGTATGCCAGAAATGATCCTAGCCTGCGAGCGAGCATGTATTCCCAATTTAAATAAATGAGGCAAAATGGCTTGTAGGTCTGCTAAAGAGGCATTTTCTGCTTTTTTGCCCTCACTAGCAAGTAGCGACATCAACTTGTGGAGGTCTGCCATATAGGCTTGAACGGTATTTTTGGACAGATATTTTTCAAGCGATAAATACGTTTGATAGTCTGAAATAAAATTCCTTTCATTATGGCTTGCCATTTAATTGTGTAATAAATGAATAATCACTACTTTTGTACTCTCATTAGTTTCGATGAGGAACAATGAAGTACAAAGGTAAAAAAAATACTGATAAAAAATGAAAATTCAGATTATCAATGGGCCAAACCTCAATCTGCTAGGAAAAAGAGAGCCTCAGGTATATGGCTCCGTTTCTTTTGAGTCGTACTTTGAGGGCTTAAAGGAAATATACCCAGGTATTTGCCTCGATTATTTTCAATCCAATAGCGAGGGAGATATTATAGGCAAGCTGCAAGAAGTTGGCTTCTCTTGCGATGGCATCATTCTCAATGCAGGTGCTTATACACATACTTCTATAGGCCTGCATGATGCGATAAAGTCTATCACAAGCAAGGTTGTAGAGGTTCATATATCTAATGTGCATCAGAGGGAGTCTTTTAGGCACAAGTCTATGATAGCCAGTGCATGCAAGGGAATTATTCTTGGCTTTGGACTACACTCCTACAAATTAGCAATAGATTCTTTTGTTTTGGATGTAGAAAAATCACCACAGCACTAAAAAGAGGATAATAAAAAGAGGATAATAAAAAGAGGACGCTAAAAAGAGGACACTAAAAAGAGGGCAATAAAAAAGAGGAAAAAATATACAATACAGATTTATCAGTTTTTTTAATTTATATTATATTTATGTTGAAGCATACTAAAATTGTAGCTACTATTTCAGACAGGCGTTGTGATGTTGATTTCATTGCTAGCCTATACAAGGCGGGAATGAATGTTGTTCGAATGAATTCGGCACACATGAATAATGATGGTTTTGATAGAATCATAGCCAACACCAGGGAAGTGTCTAGCACTATAGGCATCCTAATGGATACTAAGGGGCCTGAGATACGGACTACCGAGACCAAGGAAGATTTGGTAATGAAAACGGGAATGACTCTCGACTTTAAGGGGGATCCAGATGGAATATCTTCGGAGTCTTGCGTTTATGTGAACTACAAAAATTTTGTTGCCGAAATGTATGTAGGAGCTTTGATTCTTATTGATGATGGCGATTTGGAGCTAGAGGTTATTGAGAAGACGGCCGACAAATTGCGTGTAAAGGTTCTAAACGACACTGTTTTAAGTAGTCGCAAGAGTGTCAATATACCTGGTGTGAGAATTAACCTTCCATCATTGACCGAAAAAGACATACAGAACATCAAGCATGCTATAAGCAAAGAGATAGACTTTATAGCGCACTCTTTTGTGAGAACCAAAAAAGATGTCTTGGATATTCAGAAGATATTGGATGCGGCCAATAGCCCAATAAAAATTATTGCCAAAATAGAAAATCAAGAAGGTGTAGACAATATCGACGAGATATTGGAGGTTGCTTATGGCATTATGGTTGCCAGGGGAGATTTGGGAATTGAAGTTGCCCAGGAAAAAATTCCAGGCATACAGCGCGTTCTTATTCGCAAGTGTGTGGCTGCAAAAAAACCGGTTATTGTTGCAACCCAGATGCTTCATTCTATGATTTCTAACCCCCGCCCCACTCGCGCCGAGGTTACCGATATTGCCAATGCTATATACTACCGCACCGATGCCATCATGCTAAGTGGCGAAACAGCCTACGGAAAATATCCTTTGGAAGCAGTGCAGACAATGAACCGTATTGCTAGAGAGGCTGAAAAAACAAAATTGGGAGAAAACGACATTCGCGTACCTACTCCAAATGATGATATGGATGTTACCTCATTCTTGGCAAAGCAGGCTGTAAAATCACAGTCGCGATTGAAAGTTAAAGCCATCATTACGGACAGCTATACTGGCCGTACTGCCCGATATTTGGCCGCTTTCAGAGGCAAATCGCCAGTGTTTGCAATATGCTACAAGGAACGTACTATGCGCGAGCTAGCTCTTTCCTATGGAGTTTTTGCCGAATACCAGGCTTCAACAAATAGCATGCGTGAATATTATTTGGAAGCATTAAATCGTTTGAAAGAAGATAAGATGCTGAAGGATAAGGATATGGTTGCGTATTTGAGTAGTAGCCCAGGTAGTGTAAATGGCACATCTTTCTTAGAAATAAATGATGTAGAAACTATGTTGAAAAAATAATATATGATCTTCGAGGACTTGGAAGAGTATATTTTGAGTCATATAGACGAAGAAGGTGACACATTGGCAGCCCTCAATAGGGATGCACATGTTAATCTTCTTCGTCCTCGAATGTTGTCGGGCCATTTGCAGGGCAGGATTTTAAAAATGTTTTGTCGCATGCTGCGACCCAAATGCATTCTTGAGATTGGCACTTATACAGCATATGCAAGTTTGTCGATGGCTGAGGCTCTCGATGTAGGGGCAGAAATACACACTATAGAGGTAAACGACGAATTGGAAGACTTCATACGCAAACACATCAATAGGTCTGTGCATGGCTCCAAGCTTCATTTGCATATAGGCGAGGCCGAAAAGATTATTCCACAATTGGATATGGAGTTCGACTTAGTTTTTATCGATGCCGACAAACGATCCTATTGTAGCTATTACACACTAGTGTTCGACAAATTAAAATCTGGGGGTCTCATCATTGCCGACAACACCCTGTGGGATGGAAAGGTATTGCTAGGTGCGTCCTCAACAGACCAACAAACTATGGGCATCAAGGCATTTAACGATATGCTGGTGCTTGATAAAAGAATAGAGAAGGTTATCATTCCTATTAGGGATGGCTTGACATTGATATGGAAAAAATAGATGAAATATGGAAAATACTAGAATACACAAAATAGAAAGGCTTCTCCAAAAAGATTTGGGCGACATATTTCTACTTCAAACAAAAATGATGCCCGGAGTATTGGTGTCTATTAGTGCTGTGCGGGTAAGTCCCGATTTGGGTTTGGCTAGGGTTTTTTTAAGTGTTTTCCCCTCCGAAAAAGCAAAAGACATAATGCAGGCAGTTAAGGAAAATACTAAGGCTATACGCTACGATCTGGGAAAGAAGGTGCGTTTGCAGCTGCGTAAAATTCCCCAATTGGTTTTTCAGCTAGACGATTCCTTAGATTACTTAGAAAATATTGATAATCTATTAAAAAAATAGAGCTTTGAATTTTTCTTTTTACATAGCCAAAAGGTATCTCTTAGCAAAGAAATCGCACAATGCCATCAACATTATCTCGTGGGTTGCTGTTTGTGGGGTTTCTATAGCTACATTGGCAATGATTTGTGCGCTCTCGGTATTCAATGGCTTCGAGGATCTTGTTGCCAGCATGTTTAGCACGCTAGACCCCGAATTAAAGATTACTCCTAGTAGGGGCAAGGTTTTTGATACTGAAGACGAGGGTATCATGGCGGTAAAAAAAATGCCGGAGATTATTCTTTTTACTGAGGTTGTGGAAGATCATGTATTGGTAAAATACCAAGATCGCCAAGTGCCAGCAACTATCAAGGGGGTTAGTGACAATTTTGCTGCTCTCACAGAGATAGAGGCAAGCCTTATGGATGGTGATTTTTTATTGAGAGAAGGAGATGTGGAATTTGGGGTTCTGGGCATTGGTCTGGCATCTCGCTTAGGTACTAATTCTGGATTTGTGCGCCCCCTAGAAATTTATGCGCCCAAGAGAAAGCATAGGATTAATATGGCAAACCCTGGGGCGTCATTTTCCTCAGAAGAGGTTTTTGTGGGTGGAGTTTTTTGCATAAATCAGCCCATCTATGACGAGAACTTGCTGATAGTTTCCCTAGCTGTAGCTAAATCGCTTTTAGACTACGACAAGGAGGCTAGTGCATTGGAAATTAAGTTAGTCAAAGGCGCTGATGTGGCAGCGGTACAAAAAAATATTGAGAGTATTTTAGGTAGCAATTTTATAGTTAAAAATCGCTACCAACAGCAAGAAACCTCCTTCAGGATGATGAGTATAGAAAAATGGATTACATTTTTGATACTGTCTTTTATACTGGTCATAGCCATGTTTAACGGTATAGGATCGCTCACCATGCTGATGATAGAGAAGCGCGAAGACGTGCTTACCTTGAAGAAGCTGGGTGCAAATGATGAGACAATAAAGCGAATATTTCTTTTTGAAGGCTGGATGATTTCTCTTATAGGAGCCTTTATAGGCATTTCCTTAGGATTGATCCTGTGCTTTATACAGCAGCACTTTGGAATAATAAAAATGGGCAGTATAGAAGGAGCCTTTGTTGTAGATGCCTATCCGGTAAAAGTGGCATTTCTTGATGCCATTTTTACCTTCTTACTTGTGTCTACACTGGGATTTATTACAGCATTGTACCCTGTGCGGCATTTGAACAGCAAAAACTGATCATTTTACTACATACAATTCGTTCTCTATCCACTAATTTTAATACTCCTCCTCGTTGAAGAAAAAGTCTTCTTTGCTAGGATAGTCTGGCCATATGTCTTCTATGCACTCATAGAGTTCACCCTCATCTTCCATTTCCTGAAGGTTTTCGATAACTTCAAGTGGAGAACCCGATCTCAATCCGAAATCAATTAATTCATCTTTTGTGGCAGGCCACGGAGCATCTTCTAGTTTGGATGCTAATTCTAATGTCCAATACATATTTAATATAGGCTAAATGTTGTTTGTACGATTACATCAGTTTGATGTAGTCAGATTCTTTAAATTTCGGCAAAATTATAACAATATATTTTATTTACAAGGGTTTTTCCAAATAATTTCATCACAATTGCTCGAAAAGCATATTTTTCTTGCTAAAATGAAGAAGTAATCGGAAAGTCGGTTTATAAAAGCCAAAATAAGATCGTCTACTTCTTCTGTTTCTTCTAGTCTATAGATGTGTCTTTCGGCCCTGCGGCAAATAGAGCGGCATATGTGTGCCGTTGCCGCCGCCTTTGTTCCCCCCGGCATTATAAAATGGTTCAGTTTGGGTAAAATAGCATCAATCTCATCAATTTCCTTTTCTATTTTCTCAATAATATCGGTGCTTACGGGGCATTTTTTGTTGGCACTGGGCTCAGTAGCCAGATTGGCACCAACAGAGAATAGGTAATATTGCACTTCTAATAAAATACTCCTATCCTTTTCATCCCCTATTTCCTCTATCAAGAGTCCAATAAAGGAATTTAACTCATCAACGCTTCCATAAGCCTCTAATTTGCACGCTGCTTTTGAAACTCTCTTTCCTCCAACTAAAGAAGTCAAGCCCTTGTCTCCCCCTTTTGTATATATTTTGCTTTTTGCCGTCATCAAAAAATGTTGTTAAATGTTGTTTGTGAACCTTTTTATCAAAAAAAATCAGACCCAAAGAATGCAAATCTATGCTTAGTCTGGTACAGTTTCTACTACAAATATCATTCCATACTCCCTTCATTTTCTTGTTTTTTAGTATTCCATCAATAACTAGCACCGTTTTTTCGTGCCTTAGTTTTAGGCATTCCTCGATAATTGCAGCACACAGTTTAGCATCATAGCTTGTGTTGATAAAAATAAAATCCATGGTTTTATTTTTGTCCAGCAATTCTTTTATTTGCTGCATATAATCTCCTGAAGATACTTCTAGGCTTTTTGTTCCTAATCTATCTATTAATTCATTGCTTTTTTGTGCCAATACGCTGCGTCTTTCCAAAGAAATACATCGGCATTTCGAACTTGCAGACGACAGATAGAGCCCCATAATACCTATTGAGCCCCCAATTTCTAGTATGTCCTTGCATAGGAAAAAGTTTATAATGCGGAAAAGCAAGGAGCAATATTTTTGGTTTTTGCATTCTTTTTCAACAATCTGCGCTATGGTTTTCTCCTTTATCTTCCCCTTTTGAGTAAGGAAAGAAACAGTACTATTGTCTTTTAGCAGGTCGCTGCGAATTTCTTCTATAGTTTCAAATATATAAAAAGCGGATTTTTCTTCTATAACTTTTGTTATCAGGTTGAAGGCAAAGGGAGAATGCACGCCATAGCCTCGTCGGTGACGAAGTTTTCTGTATAATCTTAGTTGTAGGGGAAATTTTTGCACCTTTAGGAAACTTTTTATTGAGTTTGTTTTTTTATTAACTAAATAGATCTTTTACTGTTTGCAGGTCAAAGGTTTTTTTCTCCTCATCGACCTGAATAATACTTGCGGCTACGGCTTTTTTCTTTCCCTGCAAACTCACAATTTTTTCTTCTATTGTATCCTTGCAAATCATTCTATAGGCCATTACGTGTTGAGTTTGACCTATGCGATGCGAGCGATCTATGGCCTGATTTTCTACTGCAGGATTCCACCAAGGATCTACCAAGAAGACATAGTCGGCTTCGGTGAGGTTTAGCCCTACTCCTCCAGCTTTTAGGCTGATTAGAAATACCCTTACGTCCTTGTTGTCCTGAAAGTTGTTTACCCTGTCTTGCCTATTGTTTGTTTGTCCATCAAGATATTCGTAGCTAATATTTTCGTCGTCGAGTTTGCCTTTTATTATTTTTAGCATCTTCACGAATTGAGAAAACACCAGTATCTTATGTTTCCCTGTTTTCTCTTTTATATTTTCCAGCAATATATCCATCTTTACCGAATAGTTGCCATAATCCTCTTGGTCGTTTAGTAGGGCTGTAGAATTACATATTTGGCGCAGCTTCATCAATCCTTCGAGTATGTACATTTGTGCATTTTCGACTCCATTTTCATCAATTTTATTGAGCAGAGATTCCCTATATTTATTTTTGAAAGATTCGTATACCCGGCGTTGTTCGGTGGGCATTTCGCAATATATGATGCTTTCTGTTTTTGCGGGCAATTCTTTTGCCACCTGCTCCTTGGTGCGTCTTAGCAAGAAAGGCGATACTGTTTGGCTCAAAAGTTGTGCCGCATCCTGATCTTTTTGCTTGTCTATGGCAGAGGAAAAAACGGACTTGAAATGTGCCATATTGCCCAAGAGTCCGGGGTTTAGGAAGTTCATCTGTGCAAAAAGGTCGAAGGTGTTATTTTCTATGGGAGTGCCTGTGAGTGCCAGCCTGTTGTACGATTTTAAGAGGCGCACTGCCTTGTACCGCTTGGAGTTGGGGTTTTTTATAGACTGGCTTTCATCGAGGATGATATAATTTAGCTGAATTTCTTTTATCAATTCTACGTCGTTGAGCAAGGATCCATAGGTAGATATTATAAGATCGTATTTTGCAAAATTGTTTTTATGTGCCATTCTGTCAGCACCCACAAATACCAGTAGCTTGAGGGAGGGACAGAATTTTTCTATCTCATTTTTCCAATTGAAGATAAGAGATGTTGGGGCAATAATCAGGGAGGGGCTTTTGGGTTTTTTTGTTAACTTTAGGTGCTGCAAAAATGCAATGGCTTGCAGGGTTTTCCCCAAGCCCATATCGTCGGCAAGGCATCCCCCTAGCTGGTGCTGATCGAGGAATGCTAGCCAGTTGAGACCATGTTTTTGATAGTCTCGGAGTTTTGCTTTTAGTCCCTTGGGAATCTCCACCTCTTCAATTTCAGAAATGTTTTGCAGCCTTCTTTTTGTAGCCATCATCTCTATGAGGAATGCGGGTTTTTCTTCCATTTCATCCAGCAGTTCGTCGATTACGCCAAACTGATATTTGGAAAATTTGATACCTTCTTTTTTGATTTCGCCGACCTTGAAATAATTGGATAATTTTTTCATCCACTCTTCAGGCAGTATCCCTATAGTCCCGTCTTTGAGCTCTATATAATTATTTTTTTGCAAGAATGTTTTTTGCAAATCTTTTAGCCCAACTTTTTGATCTCCGAAGGATATTTCTAACTCTAAGTCAAACCAATCGATATCTGATTTGAAGCCCATTCTGATGGATGGCTTATTGACATTGAATTTGAAAGATTTTAGAGCATTGGCACCAAAAACTCTTATGCCTAGGCTTTCCATTTGTTCGCTAGCCTTGATGAGCCAATAGTCGGCAATCAATTCTTTTGGAGAAAGAAAAAACATAGCCTCCTGCTCTTTAAATAGGGGATGCTGGGATTTGAACTCCTCCAAGAAGTTGTCTTCAAAAGATTGGTTGCGCTGGGTATATTGCATTTCGGAATCGCCTTCCATCTGTGAGCACAATATCAACTCTTTGGAATTTATATTGATAAGTCCTGTAGGATATTTTACGGCCAGTCTGAAAAGTATGCTTTCGCCTTCAAAATCATTTATATAAACGTGCTTTTCAAGCTCCTTATCTTCAAAAAACAACTCATTTTTTTTGAAGATAGCTGTTTTAACCTCAAATTTTTGGGAAAGAGGCAAAACAACATTTCTGTAAAACAGGGGGAAATCTTTTTTCAAGAAATTTTGCTCTGCTTTTTCTTTAAATTGCTCTATAAAAATTCCTGTCTCTACATTTTTTATTGGGAATACCTCGTCTTCAAAAAAAATAAAGGCGGCATTCACTTGCAGCTTCGAGGAGTTGAGATTTAGGGTTTTATCTCCAATAGCCAGCTTTGCTTTTAGTGTGTATAGGAACTCACTTTCGGTGATGGTAAAAAAAAGCGATGGCTCATCTTCTCCAATACTAATGGGCAGAAGATGTTTTCTGACGAGGCTTTTTTTTGAATCGTAGCGATAAAGATTTCGCGATTTGATGAGCTCTTTTATTTTGTCGAACTCGTGTTGTATTCTACGCAGGTCGTCAATAGAGTTTTCGTGCTGAAAATTAATATATAAGTTGTTTATTTTCAGTGCGTTTATTATTCCTTTCTGTTCTTCATCATTTTCTAAAGAGAATAATTCTTTGCTATTTAAAAAGCTGTCTACTAGTGAAATCGACGATGCGAAGTCGGTCTTTAGTTTGTTGTATTTGCCCTTGACAGCGAAAAAGCTCCTCATTTTCTTGCTTGCAAAAACGAAACAAAAGCCTAATCCAATTTCGTTATTTGTTTTTTCGGCATAGGGAACATTAGCCGCTGCCTCTGCAGTTTTATCCCTGTATATGTCGGAAATGCAAAGGGGGTCTTCTCCTATATCTTTGTGTATGTTTTTGAATTTAGATCTAACGCTTATTCCTTCTACGCCCAACTCAAAGTCAAATATTTTAGAATAGTCATCGCTTAGGCTCATTCCATATTGCTCTAGGAATAGTTTTTTTTGGTTGTCGAGGTAATCTTCTGTAAAGAAGTCTACGCCAAAAGTATCTATAAGTTTTTCTATAGCCTCATATAGGTGCCTGCACGAGGAATAGCGGAGCTTGGAGATAGATCTTTCTTGGCAAGAGCATTCGGCACTTAGCATTTCTGTTGCAGGGTCAAAATTTATTTCCAAGTCTATATCCTTCCATCCTGCTTGATAAAACTTAAGCTTGTTTGACTCTACGCTTTCTATTAACAGGCTAGAATCCCCATAGCGGGGGCTATTTTGAAGTCCTTTGTTGAACAAATTTAGGTGGAGTATGCTTTTTGGCAGATGCACCTGATAGGGTAGGAATCTCTTTGTAGGACTTCCATCGACACTATTATTAGGGGTAAAATATTTTTCTAAATCTTTACTATTCATATATTCTCATACTGTTTTCAACTAATTTTTTAAGAGAAAGTCTGTCTGTTTTTATTGCAGATGCTATTATTAGGCTGCAAAATTAGCATTAATCTTAGAATGTAGGGACACAAAAAAAATATTAATTTTCTTGCTAGAAGAAAATTAATAAATATTGTTTGTCTTTGTGATGATTTTTCGGAAAAACAAACTTACTTTTGTACTTTAATGATTGCTAAAACAAAAATCGAAGAGTGGAGCATATCGGACTCGAACCGATCACCTCGACACTGCCAGTGTCGCGCTCTAGCCAGATGAGCTAATGCCCCATTGATTAATGGAGACGCAAAGGTAGTAATAATATTTTAATTTCAAAATTTTCAAACATGTTTATTTACAATACTACATTTCATATAGATAATAGTGTAGAGAAAGATGCAATTTATTTTTTTCAAACAGAATATATTCCCAAGGCTCTCGAGGGAGATTTATTTGAATTTCCTCGGATGTGCCGTCTATTGAATATTCCTCAAGAGGGGAGTAGTACTTACTGTTTGCAGTTTGAAACTGATAGTTTGGAAAATCTCGAAAAATGGAAAATCAGTCTGGGGGATGCCCTAAGTAAAGAAATAGCCTTGCGCTTCAAAGATAGGGTGCTAGCTTTTGCTAGTCTTATGGAAGATCTAAGTTTGGCTGCGGAGTGAATAAAGAAAGAATTATTCTGGGCATAGATCCAGGAACCAATATTATGGGTTATGGTATATTAAAAATAATCAACAACAAACCGTCGCTAGAAGCCATGGGGGTATTGCAGCTCAATAAATATGATGATCATTACCTGCGACTGAAGCGAATCTTTGAACGTGTAGTGGCTCTTATTGACCAATATCATCCGGATGAACTTGCTATTGAGGCCCCATTTTTTGGGAAGAATGTGCAAAGTATGTTGAAATTGGGAAGGGCACAGGGAGTGGCGATGGCAGCGGCTCTGAGTCGTGACTTACCAATTTTTGAGTATGCTCCCTTGAAAATAAAGATGTCTATTACGGGCAGTGGTAGTGCCAGCAAGGAGCAAGTGGCGGATATGCTTCGTCGTTTATTGAAAGTTCCTGCAGAGCAGATGCTGCCACAGCTAGACGCTACTGATGGTTTGGCGGCGGCCTTATGCCACTATTTCCAGAGCAATAAGCCTTTGGGAGAGAAGAAATATACTAGCTGGAAGGATTTTGTCAGTAAAAATAAATCAAAAGTAAAATGAAATAATTATAGTATCCAACAAATAAAATACCGCTTAAATGAAAACACTTAATTCAAAGAAAACATTCTTGTTTTTGTACATCCTGTTTTTTGTTGTTGTGAGCTGCAACAATGTCTGTGCTGCCCAGAAGGGCGATACTGCTTCTTTTATAGCCTACAAGGGGCGATTGCTAAATGAGTCGTCAGGAAAATCCCTGCCGTATGTCTCCATTACTATTGCAAATTCTAATTTGTCGTCTATGAGCAATTCCGAGGGTGATTTTTTATTAAAAATTCCATCCTCCCTAAGCTTTGATTCTATACATTTTAGTGTGATTGGTTTTCATAGCCTATCCTTATCCAAGAATGGTTTTGAAAATAATAAGCGCAAGGATATTCGTATGAAGCCCCAGGAGTATTTTTTGAAGGAGGTGGAAATAGTGCCTGGAAAGGCAGAACAAATTTGGGGGGAGGCTCTCAAGAGGATTCCTAGTAATTATCCCCAAAAGCCTATGATGATGGTGGGTTTTTATAGGGAATTTGTAAAAAAAGGCAATAAAAATCTTTCTATTGTAGAATCTATAATAGACGTTTATAAGGCATCATACAAGGGGCAAGAAGCTGATCAGGCAAAAATATATAAGGGGCGCAAAATTTCTGAGCTGCGAAATCAGGACACTATTTTATTTAGATACCAAGGCGGTGTGAGTGATGCCCTCATGCTTGATATGGCAAAAAGTAAGGATCTTGTGATGGATGAGGCTTTTCTTGGCACTTATGATTTGAAATTGGAAAATAGCCTTGTTCTAAATGGTAGAAATCATTATCTTATTTCTTTCGATCAGTCTCCCGGAATAGCTGATATTTATTTTAGGGGTAAAATTTATATTGATGCAGAATCTTATGCCATTGCTCGCATAGAGATGAATATGAACGTAGAGGGTCGCAAAGATGCTTCCGATCTTTTTATCAAGAAGAAGCCTTCGGGAATGAGGGTGGCAATAGAGAGTGCGGCGTATATGATTGAATATCAGCAGCAAAACGACAAGTGGGTATATAAGCATGCGCAAATAGCGGTAAAATATAAATGTAGATGGCAGAAGCGTTTGTTTGGGATCTTTGCATCCAACTATTCGGTATTTTCGGAGCTGGCGGCTAGTGATTTTTATGAAGAAAGTGTCAATAAATTTCCCAGAAAAGAAAGGCTGCGAAGCACCGATGTCATTGTAGAGAGGGTTTCAGATTTTCAGGACGATGATTTTTGGGGCCCCTACAATGTGATAGAGCCCGAGAAATCAATAGAGGAAACGATAAAGAAGCTGTCGAAAAGGCGATAGTATTTTAAAAATCAAGCTATAGCAGAGGAGAAAACATGCGCATAAAAGATTCTTTTAGCTTTTGCAATTTGGGTCGTTGTTGCCATTTACGAAGTCCTATTATGTTGCATTGCTTTTGATCTTCAAGAAATATTCGCTTCATTTGCAGGGCAAATTCTTTTTCATAGATGTAGGCATTAACCTCAAAATTATGTTCAAAACTCCTAAAATCCATATTGGCAGAACCCACCACGGAGAGGTAGTCGTCAGTGATGAGAGTTTTGGCATGCAGAAAGGACGATTTTAGTGTATATATCTTGACGCCAGACAATAATACATCTTCAAAATACGACTGAGACGCTGTGTTTACAGCCTGCACGTCGGAGCTTTCGGGCATCATTAGGCGCACATCTACTCCTGCAAGAGCGGCTGTTTGCAGGGACTGCAGCAAGGCCTCGGTGGGCAGGAAGTAGGGGGTTTGTATATAGATATATTTTTTTGCATTTAAGATGATTTGAATTGTTGCTTGCAGCAGGGTTCGCCAAACTCTAATGGGACCTCCGGTAGCAATTTGCATCAAGTTGTCAGTTTGGCTTACGCAGGGGGGAAAGTGGTCTTGAGTGATTTCTATATCCTCGTGGGAGGCGTGCCAATCGACAAGAAATGCCGCCTGCAATCCATAAACTCCCTTTCCTACAATGCGCAAATGGGTATCTCGCCAGTCGGGCTTCAAATATCTATCGGCTATATTCATTCCTCCCACATATCCAATAAGGCCATCTATGACAACAATTTTTCTGTGGTTTCGGTAGTTTACCTTACTCGTAAAAATTGGAAATCTTACCTCCAGATATGAGGTAATATTGATTCCCGCATCTCGCATTTCATCATAAAATTTATTCCTTACCTTCCAGTTGGCTACATCGTCATAGAGCACACATACCTCTATTCCCTGTGCAGCTTTTTGTATGAGTTTTTGTTTTACAATATGCCCAATAGCATCATCCATGAAGATGTAGTATTGCAGATGTATGTGTTTTTTTGCCTGCTCAAGGTCTTTTAAGAGGGCTTCAAACTTATCTTTCCCATTTGTAAACACTTTCACAGAGCTTCCTTCGAGCAGGCTCGCATCATTGTTGTTGTTGAGCAACTTTGCCAGAGGCAGATAATTGGGGGAAATAGATTTTATGTCTTCAGCAATTAGCTTGTCGAAGGATTGTTTTTTTATTTTTTTGTAGGATTTACGCGAAATAATGCGTATCTTTCTAGTATCTTGTCCGAAGAAATAATATATTAATATTCCTCCCACGGGGAAAAGCACTAGCAAAAGAGCCCAAGAGATTGTTTTTAGTGGATTTCTATTTTCAGAAATCACTAGGAAAAAAATTCCGCCTGCCGTAATCAGGTAGATGGCTTGGAATATGTATAAAAGAATGTCTGTAGTCTCCATTTTCACTTGTCATTATAGCGTATGTCGTCTCAAAAAATGATAAAAACGAATTATAGGCTATCCTTGAAAAGCAAATTTAGTGATTTATTTTCAATAAGTCTCTATTTTATCTTGTAGTTTTATAGTCTTCGTCCTCTTCCCTCGGATCCCCTCATCTCATTTTCGTTAAAGTTATTTTTTCCTCCAGGGAAAATAGAGAACTTGTAGATAAAGCTAAGGGTAAAAAAGCTCGATAAAACCGTCGATTCTCTATCTTCTATATAGTTGGATCCAGTAGATCGGCTTATGCTATTTCTGTTTTGCAGGATGTCGTATATCTTTAGGCGCAGGGAGCCTGTTCCTACTCTTTTGTTGAAGACTTGTTTCAGTATAGAGGCGTTCCATATTGTTTCTGCAATATTAAAGCCATCGCTATATCCGCTTTTGTCCGACCATGCTATATCACTTTCTATGGTGAAATTGTTGGGTAGATACCATGCGGTGTTGAAGCCCATGCCCCAATCGTAGGTTTGTTGGTTTCTGTCGGGCTGCAGCTGATTGACGGAATTGGCATATGCAAAATTGGCAGTCACTCCCAGGTCAAAAATGTCGGAGCGGTAATTGGCTCTTGCTCCGTCTCTTAGTTGGTAGGTTTTCATTGTGTTTAAGTCGCCATTAGAAAATCCCTTTTGATTGTTGAGGGAATAGGAGAAAAAGTTGCCTACAGTAAATTTCTTGTTTCGCAGAGGGGTGTTAAACATTGCTCGTATTTGTGCGTTCCAATTTCTATCGACATTTTCGTAGGAGGAGGCTCTAGCCCCTGTCGAGGGGTCTATAATGGATGTGGATGCAATATCATTGAAAGACATCCGTCCCCTAAAATCTAGGTTGTAGAACATTTGAGACTGGGGCACAAATTTGCTGAAACGGGCCGAAAGGTCATTGCTATAACTGGGTTTTAGATTAGGATTTCCCTTTACGCTATTCATAGGGTCGCTCACATCGACAAAGTCTTGCAGTTGTCGTGCTGAGGGTTGATTTGTATTTCCGGTATAATCTATTCTAAGATTGGTTCTCTGTCCAAAAAGGTAATTAAAATTTATTATTGGGGAAAAATTAATTACGTCTTGGTCTATCTGCGAGAGTAGGCTGTCGCCTTTTATATTTGGAAATCGGCTATTGTCGGATGCCAGAGGATAAAGAGGGTATATTGTTTGTGCTGTAGGCTCAAAAGTCTTATTGGTAGACTTTGTAGGGTCAATATTGAGTCCAATGGTATAGTTGTATTTTGTTCTGACGGCCTTGTAGTTGAGGCTCAAGCGATGCTCTGTAGAATTGCGCGAGGAGCTTCTACTTTGGTTGCTATTTAAAAATGCTGTGTCCACAGCCAATCCGCTTCTAAACATATCGTAGGTGCTATTGATGCTTTCTGTATCATATTGCCTTATTCGATAGCTCAATTGCAGGAAGTTGTTCTTGCCAAGAGGTTCGACATGCGATATATTGAATCGTAGGTTGTTGCTATTATTGTCATTTTCTGATCGCTGATCCATCAAAGAATCCCTACTATAGATGCCTTGGTCAAAAACACGCCTGTTCCAATCGTACTGCCCCTGTGAGTACGAATCGTTGAAGGAGGCGGAGAGCGTGGTACTAAAAACGCGCCCTGGTTTTTTGAACTTGTAGGCATATTCCAAGGAGGCTCCAAAATTATATCCCTCACCCATATTGTACGACTCCGACCTTCCATTATAAAGTGTATCTAGGGACATTCCATTATAACTCTCGAATATTTGATCCTGTCTGCTATTGCTTTTGTTGTAGCTAAAATTGGGCCTAAAAATAAGGGTATTGCTGCTGTCTGGCTTCCATTCCAATCGAAAATTAAGGCCAAAATTGTCGGAAATATCCTGATTGTTGGTATGGGTTTTTTCTATCAGTGATTTTTCCGAATTAATAGAGGTCTCCCTATTGACTTTTGACGACGAAGTTCTGTCGGAGCTGCTATATGTAAGATCCCCGTTAATTGTAAATTTGGGTGTAAACTCCTTATTCATATTCAGAGCAATGCTTTCAGAAGTATTTATTCCTCCACTTCCCCTTCGCATGCCACGCATATTGCCAAAGCGGCTACCGCCCATGTCCGAAGTTCCCATATTGTTGGTGTTGTTGCCATTTATCATGAGGGTATATCTATCATTGTCGGTCATTTTATTTACCATTCCCGACACCTCATACCTGCTATCGCCCTCATCCACATCGTGCCCGTAGCTGGCGATGGCGTTTCCTATCAAGCCCTTCTTCATTCCGGGTTTGACAGTAAGGTTGATTATTGTTTCCTCTTCTCCATCGTCAAAGCCAGTGAGTCGCGCCATATCTGATTTCCTGTCCACCACCTGCAGTTTCGCTACCATCTCTACAGGTAAGTTTTTGGATGCAACCTTGGGGTCGTCAGAGAAAAACTCCTTTCCATCGACCAAAAATTTCTTTACCTCCTTTCCATTGACAGTAATTTTACCATCTTTATCAACCTCTACTCCCGGCAGTTTTTTTAGCAAGTCTTCGATTACAGCATTTTCTTGCGTCTTATAAGAGTCGGGATTGTATTCTATAGTATCATTTTTGACGACTATTTCGGCAGCTTTACCAATAATTACGGCCTCTTGCAAGAGGATGTCGTCGCTGAGTAGGAGTAGGGTGTTTAGGGCTACTTTTTTAGTTTCTCCATCAAGAATAAGGCTTTGTTTGAGAGGTTTATACCCTAAAAATAATATTTCTATGATATAATTTCCTTTAGCCAATTTGCTGATAGTAAACATTCCATCCTTATTACTTATTTCTCCTGTAACTAGAGCGCTATCTTTTTCACTTAGCAGCCTTACAGAAGCAAATTCTACAGGCATTTCTGTAGATTTGTCTATTATTTTGCCACTTATTTCAATGTTTTTTTGGGCTAACATAGAGGTTGAAAAGCCCAATAATAATAATGCTGTAAGAAAATATTTCATCGTGTTGTTTTTAGAGGGGTTCTAAAAATTAGATTTTTCGACGCTGTCAAGGGTGATAATGAAGGGAGTTTGCCCTTGCAAATGAACAAATTAGAATCCCGTAGACAAGGAAGAAAAAGCAATTTATAGAAGTCCCGTTTATATACTAAAGCCATAGACAAGAGTATATGCAGGAAGTTTAATGTAGAAAGCAAATATTTAGAAAAATCACAGCTTTTAAGAGCAATATTAAAAAAAAGTTTAGAGAGTATGCCTAATTTATTTTTTTAACTTCATGCCTGTTTGATATTTATTATACCCATTTGAATATCTCGGTTACGATCCAAACAGAGCCTAGAGGGATAATGATGGATGCAGCAGCATGTAGGCACCTTATTTGGTATAGGTGACGAATTAAAACCATGATAAGGAGATAATACGGAATAAAAATCCAGTTTACTAAATTCATGGCTAGCTTAAAATGGCTTTGTCATGTCAGCTCCACTCTTTTTTGCTCGCCAAATGAAATACTTAAATGATGCCATTATTAGTATCATCTCGCCAAACATTACTATTATCAAACTCTTTGGATATTGACCCAAGAGATCAAAAAATGGAAACGACAAAATCAAGCCCACTAATATTGCCAATGAATATACCTTGATTATTGTATGCGTCTTATATTTATAAGAAAATACCTCTTTCATGTCATTTCATTAAAGACCATTGCCACTAACATTCCTAAAATTGCTTTTTTATTTGTTTTCATAAAATTGTTTGTTAATTAGTTTTATTGAATTTTTTTCTCAAATGCCTACTCAACACCTTGTATCAAGTAAGGCTGTAATGTTTTTTGTTATATTTCCATAGGCAAATTTGTTTTAATTTCGGAGTCTATTTTTGAATTGATAAAAAACTCCATTTCCATTTTTATTTCCTTGGCTGCTCTTGTAGGTGTTTTTATTTCTACAAACACAGAGTTCCAGCGACTTACCTCTGGCAATATGTTTTGAATATCAGGTATATTGTGTTTTAGTATTTTGACATCTTGTTCGGCAAAGGAAATTTTCTTGCCTATTGGTGTCCCTTTGTATCCTATCGTTGTTTCTGATGAATAAAAATACTCCAGGTGACACCTACTCCCGTCAAAATAGCTCGGGTAGGTTTGCGTTTTATAGATTCATATATTTCAAAC
>BHEP01000026.1 GCA_003851245.1 Bacteroidales bacterium
TCAAAATACGATATTGCCAATTCTTTCATTTCTTCGCCTTTCCTTATCATTGTTTCTTAGTCATTATTTTTTGCTTCTATATGATATAACAACTAAGTCTTGTTTTACCCAACCTCAAAAAACAAAAAAAGCAGAAAATTTATTAAAATTTCTGCTTTTTTTTACAATCCATAGACGAATGAGGGATTTTAAAAATCATGCAAGAGCCATGCAATAATAATTATATAAACATCGGTGGGATATTTATCCTTAAAATGATTGTAAAAACAATTTAAAGCCCTTGTTATGTGTTTTTCAACGGCGGTAATAGAAACTTGAAACTTCTCCGCTATCTCCCTGTTTTTAAGTCCCTTAAATCGGCTTAATATAAAGACCTCTCTACATCGAGTGGGTAAGGCATTTATTACGATCTGAATTTGTTCTTGCAGCTCTTCATACAAAAGTCGGTGTTCGGTGTCGCAGTCAAAATCTACGTAATATAGTCGTTCTTCGCCAGCAATATTGGCCAGGTATTCTATTTGGTATTTTTCCACAATATTGCGATGCTTAAGATGATTCAAGCAGCTATTGCGCACCATGGCAAATAGTAGAGAGCTCAACGATATTGATTTTAGCCTTGCTCGTTTTTCCCAAAGTCTGATATAGCATTCTTGCACGATGTCGCGCACAAGCTCCTGATCGTCGATAAAACGCTTGGCATATCCCCAAAGTCGTGGAGAATAGCTTTTGAAAAGATACTCTAAAGCCTTATCATTGCCTAATTGTATTTCTTTGAGTAAGCTAGCCTCATCTGAAAAATTGTGCATGGTGTTTTGCTTTTAGTGAATTAGAAATATAAAACACAAAGGTACAACTTTTTATTTTCTCTTTGTTTGCTGTCTCATCAAACAAGTCACATCTGTGGGAAATAGAGTATTTTTGCACTCACCAACGAGCAGATATTTTTTGTCTAAGGATTCCGCAATACGGTCGATTTATATTTTTTCGGTGCGAGAAACATTTCAATTTAGCTAAGAGGCGAGAAAGATTGGTAGAAACCTCTCCGCATCGACCTGCAATTTCTGAGAGTTTATTTGCCCCCAGAATAGAATCAATAAGCATAATAAAAAACATTGCGCCATGTTTTTTATTGCAAAGTACAAATTGCTTATGTCATTATAATCAATACGTAAGGCGCAGTCCTGCTTGCAGCTGAAAGTTGAGGGGGCTTTTTTTTCTTATAGTACTGATTCCACTTCTATCATCAAAATAGTATGCCACCGAGGGCTCGATGAAAACTCCTAGGCGATCTACCAGCTTATAGTTGAGACCGAGGCTGCCGACGAATGAAAATTGCAATTCGGATATGTTAAAAGAAGTGTTTGTAGATTCAGGGAGTGTTATAATTTCGCTATTTGCGGCAAGAGCTTTTTCAATAACAAGTCCCGTTGATCCATACATAGAAAGCTCATCTTTGTTAAAAAAAGAATAGACCAATTTTAGGGGGATGCCCAGATAATGAATTTTAAGTTTCTCGGATTCCGACGATTGTATGGCATTCATGTAGTAGGACTGCGATGAGAGATAGGTATAGGTCAATCCTGTTTCCAAGGCCCAGAGCGAAGAAAGATGCTTGCGCAAATAAATGCTGGCAACAATAGGAATGTTGTAGTTGATATTTTCACTGTCTGCATTGTCCCTATTGTAATTATATGCGTCTTCAAGTTCTCTTTCGCATGCAGATGGGCTCATTGACGGACTATTCATCAATTTTAAATTGTAAGGATCCGTAGAATTTAGCCCATTGCCATTAGTTATTCCCGATCTACCATAGGCTAAGGCCAGCGATAAGCCCCTTGGCTGCCCTCCCTTCTTTTGTCCTTGATTGGGCAAATCTATTTGCAAGTCTGCTGCCTTTGCAAATGCAATAAGTTTTTCTGCCAAATCGGCATCAATTTTATCCGCAATTTTATCCGCCATATCTGAGCTTGTAAGTTTTTCATCATCCTTTGTTTTATTCAGCTCCTTATGGTTTTTTTTCAAGTTTTTTTCGTAACTTTCTTTGTCTATTTTTTTGTCTTTTTTTTTGTCTGTTTCTTTGTCTTTTTCTTTGTCTTTTTTAGCAAGTATATTTGAGTTTACAGCATTTGCATCTATTATTTCAGAAATTTTCTTCGGCTCTATTTTTTCTATCCTTTCTATTTTTTCCTCATCTTCAAATTCCAAGGGCTTTAAGGGGCTCTGGTATAGATTTTCTTGTTTAATCTCATTGGCAGCCTCAAGGCTGTAATCTATCTCTTTTGTGATGAAAAGAGTAGAAATAATACCAAAAAATATTATAGCTGCCGCCCCTGCAATCCACTGCCAAAGTGCAATTTTCCTGCCTGTCTTTTGCATATCTAAGCTATCCTCAATTTGCTGCCACAAGCCATCATCGGGAGTCATCTCATGATTTTTTAGGCGCTTACGGACAAGCTCTTCAAATTCATTCTTATTCTTATTATTACTATTCATTTTCGTCCATATATTTCTTTACTTTCACCATTAAAATATTCTTAGCTCTCGACAATTGCGAGCGCGCAGAGGCCTCTTTGATGCCCATTGCACTAGCAATTTCTTTGTGTGAATATTCTTCTAAAACATACATATTAAACACCGTTCTATAGCCTGAGGGAAGTTGCGCAATCAAATCTATCAAAACATGCTCTGGAATAGTCGAGCAAGCATCTTCTTTTTCTTCTGCGCCAAGTTCCATCCATTCTTCTATGGGAACAATCTTATTTCTGTCATTTTTCCTCAAATATTCCAAGGCAATATTTGTAAAAACTCTTGCCAACCACGCACGCAAAGATCCCGATCCACGGTATTCAAAAGATTTTATTTGTTCAAAAATCTTTATAAATCCATCATGTAGCAAGTCTTGCGCCAAGGCCTTATCCCCCACATAGCGATAGCATACACCCATCATAAGATGGGAATACTTTTCGTAGAGCTGCTTCTGAGCAAGCCTACTGTGTTCTTTGCATTTTCTTACTAATTCAAGCTCCTTATCCATTGATAAAGTTGGGGTTTCATTCAATAGAGTGTAAAATACGGTAAAACGTTGCATACAATCAAGCAAAAAATGGAAAAATCACGATTGTATATGAGACATTTGAAAAATCTTGAGCAATTGGTATGAAATTCGCATTTAAAATCGTAAATTTGCAGTTGAATTACTTAAAAAATGTATTTTTTTATGGCTCAATTAATAAAGATTAAGAAAGGCTTAGACATTAATCTCAAAGGTAAAGCCAAGAATATTGTTCTGAAGCCCTTGAAATCAAAACTTTACTGTATTAATCCTGATGATTTCATTGGATTGGTGCCAAAAATTTTAATCAAAATAGGCGACAAAGTTCAAGCCGGCACAGCACTTATCTGCGACAAAAAACATTCTAGCGTAAAGGTAGTTTCTCCTGTGAGTGGCGAAGTAGTAGAAATTAATCGCGGAGAAAAACGCAAGCTGCTGAGCATAATCATTGAGGCAGATGATGAAACTGATTACCTTGATTTTGGAAGAAAAAAAGTAAGTGACTTATCGGCCGATGACATTGTGCAAGGTCTTTCTCAGGCTGGCATATTGCCTTTTATAAGGCAGCGGCCATACGATATTGTGGCAAATCCCGAAGATAGTCCCAGAGATATTTTTATTTCAGGATTTTATTCTGCCCCCCTTTCTCCCGACTTGGAGTTTATTCTCAAGGGCGAAGAAACGGATTTTCAAACAGGGCTTGATGCCTTGGCAAAACTCACAAAGGGCAAAGTGCATCTAGGCCTAAACAACCACTGTGTGATAGCTGCCTTGAAGTATGCAAAGCATGTGGAGATTAATACCTTCGAGGGGCCCCACCCCTCAGGAAATGTGGGCGTTCAGATCAATAAGATTAAGGCCATTGATAAGGGAGAAACGGTGTGGGTAATAAACCCTGCAGATGTATTATTTATTGGACGATTATTTAACAAGGGCACTGCCGATTTTTCTCGCCTTATAGCTCTCACGGGCTCGGAAGTTAAGGAAACAGGCTACCACAAAACAATAATTGGAGTAAATATACAAGATATAGTCAAAGACAATGTAAGTACGGAGCTCAACCTGCGCTATATCAGTGGCAATGTGCTTACGGGCGCAAAAATAAGTGAGCAAGGCTACTTGAGAGCCACCGACAATCAGGTGACGGTTATACCCGAGGGCGATGACAATAACGAGTTTTTTGGATGGGCTAGTCTTGGATTAGATAAGTTTTCCAATAGTCGCACTTATTTCTCGTGGATACTCAATCCCTTAGGCAGCAAAGAATACCAGATTGATGCCCGCATAAAAGGAGGAACGCGCGCCATGATAATGTCTGACGAATACGACAAGGTGTTTCCAATGGATATCTACCCCGAGTTTTTACTCAAAGCCATCATAGCCTTCAATGTGGATAAGATGGAGGCTCTAGGAATTTATGAGGTAGCTCCCGAAGATTTTGCCCTTTGCGAATTTGTAGACACCTCAAAAATAGAAATCCAAAAAATTGTGAGGATGGGATTGGACTTGCTATACAAAGAAATGAATGACTAATAATAATATGAGTATATAAATTCTGTAATAATATATAAATGAAAGTCTTAAGAAATTATCTTAACAAAATCAAACCTAATTTTGAGACTGGTGGCAAGTTGTCAATGTTTCATTCTGTTTTTGACGGGGTAGAAACATTTTTATTTGTTCCCAACAAAACATCAAAATCGGGAGTGCATATTCACGATTGCGTAGATGGCAAACGAACCATGTCTATCGTTATCATGGCACTTATGCCCGCACTATTGTTCGGGATGTACAATATAGGCTACCAACATTACTTGGCCATAGGACAAGAATCTGCTCTGTGGGAAATGTTTCTCTTTGGCTTTTTAGCCGTCTTGCCCAAGCTCGTGGTATCCTATGGAGTGGGTCTGGGCATAGAGTTTATTGTGGCCCAATATAAGGGTCATGAGGTAGCCGAGGGCTTCTTAGTTTCGGGTATACTGATACCCATGATTATGCCCATAGACACCCCTCTGTGGATGCTTGCCATAGCCACAGCCTTTGCGGTAATATTTGCCAAGGAAGTTTTTGGGGGAACAGGCTATAATATATGGAATGTGGCATTGATAGCTAGGGCATTCTTATTCTTTGCATACCCCTCTAAGATGTCTGGCGATCAGGTGTTTGTACGAACCAACGACTCCTTTGGTTTTGGAGCAGGCTCTGTTACAGATGCTTTTTCTGGAGCCACGCCACTAGGACAAGTCACCGCTGCCACCACCAACAATGTGCAGCTGCATGATGCAATAGGCAATCCTCTAGCATATTGGGATATGTTTATAGGACTCATTCCTGGCTCCATTGGAGAAACCTCCAAATTGGCCATCTTGATTGGAGCTCTTATTCTATTGTTTACTGGTGTAGCAAGCTGGAAAGCCATGCTATCGGTTTTTGCTGGGGGAATGCTCACCGCACTACTCTTCAATCAGATAGGCAGCACACCCACCATGATGGTTAGTCCCTTGGAACACATACTCTTGGGAGGCTTTGCCTTTGGCGCTGTTTTTATGGCTACAGACCCCGTAACATCTGCCCGCACCGAAGCTGGCAAATATATTTATGGCTTTCTGATAGGTGTATTTACGGTATTGATACGGGTCTTGAATCCAGGCTACCCCGAGGGAATGATGTTGGCCATTTTATTTATGAATTCGTTTGCACCGCTTATTGATTTCTACGTTGTAGATGCCAACATAAAGCGTCGCAGTAAGCGAGCTATTGTTAAATCAAACGCAGAATAAAAGATGAATAGAGAAAGTAATGTATATACCATCGTTTATGCTTCTGTCATGGTCATCTTGGTGGCCTTGGTATTGGCATTTACCTCACAGGGACTCAAAGAAAGACAGGGAGAAAACGAGTCTGTAGATAAGATGCGGCAAATACTTCGCTCAATAAACATTGTAGTGAGCAACGAAGAGGCGCAGGAGGTATTTGCAAAAGCAATTGGCACTTCCTATCTTGTGGATGCTGCAGGTAAAAAAGTTGAAGGCGATGCCTTTAGCATAGTTTTGGCAAAAGAACTTGCCAAGCCAGAAGCGACGCGCAAATACCCCGTTTTTGAAGCCTCTATAGATGGGCAAACAAAGTATATAATGGCCTTACGAGGAGCTGGACTATGGGGTCCGATTTGGGGCTATATATCTGTCAATGAAGATAAGAACACAATATATGGCGCCGATTTTGGTCATGCTTCCGAAACTCCAGGGCTTGGAGCTGAGATAGAAAACGCTTCCTTTGGACAAGAATTTATAGGCAAAAAATTTCTTGACCCCTCTAGTCAATTTGTATCCATTGCGGTGGTCAAACCTGGCAAAAAAGCAGTTGGCAAAGATTATGTTGATGGTATTTCTGGAGGCACCATCACAAGCCAGGGAGTTGAAGATATGCTTAGCTCCAGTATTGGGGCATACGCAAACTTCTTAAAAAACTGAATCTTTAATCATTATTTACTAATCATTATTCGTTAATTTATTATTCATTAAATTATATGGGACTTATATCAGAAAAAAATAAATTTGTCTTATTTAATCCTCTAAGTAAGGACAACCCAATAACGGTTCAAATGCTAGGCGTTTGTTCGGCACTGGCAGTGACTAGCAAGTTAGAACCCTCGCTGGTGATGGCAATGGCGGTTATAGTGGTGATGGCGGTAGCAAATGTAATCATCTCCTTGATGAGAAATACCATACCCAACCGCATTCGCATCATTGTGCAATTGGTGGTAGTGGCGGCCTTGGTAACCATAGTTAGTGAGGTATTGAAGGCCTTTGCCTACGATGTTAGTAAGCAGCTTTCAGTATTTATAGGACTCATCATTACCAACTGTATCTTGATGGGTAGGCTCGAGGCTTTTGCCTTGGCCAATAAGCCCTGGCCCTCATTTCTTGACGGCATAGGCAATGGCTTGGGCTATGGTATTATTTTGGTAATTGTAGGTTTCTTTAGAGAGCTCCTCGGCTCGGGCACGCTGATGGATTATCAAATAATTCCAGAAATATGCTATGAGTGGGGATATGCCAACAATGGGCTTATGATTCTGCCTCCAATGGCTCTGATAGTTGTAGCCTGCATTATATGGTTTCAGCGTTCTAAAGACAAAAGTTTACAAGAGTAAATGAACAATGATAAATGAACACTGAGAAATGAACACTGAGAAATGAATAATTTTGCTTACGCGAGTTAATTATTATTCATTTTTATTCATTATTCACTCATAATAATTCATTAATCATTAATCATTAATTATTCATTCATAATTATTCATTATTCATTTAATAAGTATGCAAGAAATATTAAGTGTTTTCGTCCGTTCCATTTTTGTAGACAATATGATATTTGCCTACTTCCTAGGGATGTGTTCTTTTTTGGCTGTTTCAAAAAACGTAAAAACAGCTATGGGTCTTGGAATAGCAGTTATATTTGTACTTACCTGCACCCTTCCCATCAATTATTTATTAGAAAACTATGTGCTCAAAGAGGGCGCATTAGTTTGGATAAGTCCCGAGTTTGCGGGGGTAGACCTAAGTTTTTTGGGACTCATAATTTTTATAGCAGTTATTGCCTCTTTTGTGCAATTGGTAGAGATGCTGGTTGAAAAAATAAGCCCTTCTTTATACGCCTCGCTGGGTATATTCTTGCCACTGATGGCCGTAAACTGTGCTATCTTGGGAGGCTCTCTCTTTATGCAGCAAAAGGATTTTCCAAATGTAGGAATGGCTACCGTATATGGCTTAGGATCGGGCGTAGGGTGGCTATTAGCCATTGTTGGGATGGCAGCGATAAGAGAAAAGTTAGAATATTCTGATATTCCCAAACCGCTGCGTGGACTGGGCATGGCATTTATCATTACGGCCTTGATGGGCATTGGATTTATGAGTTTTTCGGGAATAAAAATATAATCAGAAGCTTAATTAATAAAACTTCTTTTAAAAATTTTATATATGTTTTTTTTAATATCTGGCGGTCTAACAATTATAACAAGTGTTGTTGTCTTCCTTCTTTTGATCTTACTCCTTGTATTTGTTCTTTTGTTTGCCAAAACAAAACTAACTCCTTCGGGCGAAGTAGATATACTTGTAAATGGTGAGAAAAATTTTAAGTCGGCTATGGGCGGTACCGTGATGGGTACACTTCAGGCGAATGGCATTTTTCTTTCCAGTGCCTGTGGTGGTGGTGGCACCTGTGGACAATGTCGCTGTCAAATAATAGAGGGAGGGGGCGAAATGCTACCCACCGAGGTAGGTTTTTTTACGCGCAAACAAAGAAAAGATAAGTGGCGCTTGGGATGTCAGACCAAGGTAAAGGAGAATTTGAAAATTGAAGTTTCCGCCGAAGTTTTTGGTGTTAAAGAATGGGAATGCGAGGTTGTTTCCAACTACAACGTAGCATCTTTTATCAAAGAATTTATCGTAAAGCTTCCCGAGGGCGAGGCTTTAAACTTCAAGCCTGGATCATACATACAAATAGAGGTGCCCAAATACGACATAAAGTTTTCGGACTTTGATGTAAGTGCCCGCGACGGAATCACCGACCGATTTGTTTCTGAATGGGACAAATTCAAGTTGTGGGACTTGAATTGCAAAAACGATGAGCCTACCGTCAGAGCCTATTCAATGGCAAACCACCCTGCCGAAGGAAATATAGTGATGCTCAATATTCGTATCGCCACCCCCGCTTTCGACAGGGCTGCCAATACGTGGAAAGCTGGTATGAAACCGGGTATTTGCTCTACTATGATATTCGATCTCAAGCCTGGTGATAAGGTGAAAGTATCGGGCCCTTATGGCGATTTTCATATATTAGACACCAAAAGTGAGATGCTATATATTGGTGGAGGTGCTGGCATGGCTCCCCTACGCTCACATCTTTTATACCTATTCCTTACACTAAAAACTACCGACCGAAAGATTTCGTATTGGTATGGTGCTCGCTCTAAGAATGAGATTTTCTATGAGGAAGATTTTAGAGCCATAGAAAAAGAATTTCCTAATTTTACTTTCAATATTGCACTCAGCGAACCCCTTGCCGAAGACAATTGGACTGGTTATGTGGGCTTTATTCACAAGGTGATTTTAGACAACTATCTAAATACCCACGAGGCACCGGAAGATATAGAATACTATATGTGTGGTCCGGGTCCAATGGCCAATGCCGTAAAAGGTATGCTCGATGAGCTTGGAGTACCTAAGGAGATGTTGCTTTTCGACGATTTTGGATAATTAGATATACCTTGAAATACTTTTTGAACATTAGTACAATAATTATGGGTGTCTTTTGTATAGATAAAAAGATATAAAAGCTGTTCGAAACGCTTCCTGATAGAGAGCCTAGACAAAAATCTTCTTTACGTCCCACTTTCAGAGATAAACAACGCTGATTTTGCAATTTCCGAAGAGAACAAAAGACTTAATAAGCAGTTTTACAGCAAAGAAAGATATATAGTTATGACAAAGAAAGAGGGTTGTGAACCTACTACAATTTGTAGTACCTTGAAAATGCGGGCTGTGGATGGAAAAATGCGTCTTACTGATGTTGCTGACACAGAGCAGTTATTCCGTCTTATTCAGTCGATTCCCTCGCCCAAAGCAGAACCTTTCAAGCAATGGATGGCAACAGTGGCGAGTGAACGCTTGGATCAAATGCAAGACCCTGAGTATAATATTCCCAATAACTAGACAGCTCATGTAAGATAATAATCGTACATTTACGTTTGAAAATTTTATCAACGAAAGCAAGAAGAAAATTCAGCGCCTAGTTTAAGAGCAAAGTAGTCTTAGAATCATGGAAAAGTGAGGCATTTTTATAATGATAAAAGATTGCATCAATCTTTAGATTATAAGACTCCGAAAGAAAAATACAACAGAGCGGCATAAATCGAGAATAAATCTTTCGAGATCGAAGGGTAGGCTCCAAATTTATTTCCCGATTTATTCTCAGGCGAATGAGGGAGCAAAACTATCTTAAGTAGAGTAGATTTATGTATTGACAATGGGGAGTATCATAAAAATATCAAGCTTATAAATTAAAAAATAAATTAAATATGGAAGAGCAAGACATTAAGGACTTAAGAGACGATTCTCCTTTAGAATTAGTAGATATAGAAGCATTAAAAGATATTCGCAAATATGGCTTCGTCTCCCAGCGAGCTGTAGACAACAATCACATTGGCTATTGCTACCGCGATTATCCAGAAACAAATATCGACAGTGGCTGGCATTTTATCTATGGTGATGAAGATGAGGAGTATCTCGACGACAGCGAAAATTGCTTGTCCATATTTCCCGAAGATATGCTAAGCATCAATCCTGAATTGGCAGATATATTGGAATCCACACCCAACAAAGAGTTTGAATGGGACATAGAATCCAAAAAATATAGGGAAATCACGAATCAAGATTAGTGATTGTTTATTCCTCATCCTTTATCCTTTATTATTTTTTACTTATTCTTTACTTATTATTATGGCTTGGTTCATATTGTTGTTGGCAGGAATTTGTGAAATAGGCTTCACCACCTGCCTCAAATTATCAAAAAATTTTAGCGATTGGCGCTGGAGCTTGGGTTTTTTCGTGTGCATTTCTTTAAGTTTTTTTTTGCTTAACAAATCCATACAAAGCATTCCAATGGGCACAGCCTATGCCGTATGGACTGGCATAGGTGCTGTAGGCACCGTTATTGTGGGTATTATTCTTTACGACGAACCTACAGACATCTTGCGTATGCTATTTTTATGCTTGCTCGTAGGGTCAATTATCGGCTTGAAATTGGTGTCGTAGCGGTAATTTATTAGCTTGACATACAGTTTTTAAGCACAAAAACCTATTTCTTAATTGTATATATTTCAACCATTAGCGTTTTATATATTGCCCTATATTATTTTATCTCTACTTTACTAATATTCCAAGGAGCATTTAAGCCCAAAGCTGAAGAAAAAAAGATACTACTATTCATAATGCAAATGTAAGCTTTCTTTAGTGACCCATCTTAAACGGTATAGAGCCAATTATTTACTCAAATAGGTGTCATCTAGGACTCCCCAATTTTCATTTGCTTGTGGTCCCATTTCTAAGATGAGCGATCCTCCTTTGAGTAGTTCCGAAGCAGGAAAGAAAAATGACTTAAGTTCCTTGCCATTTAATGTAGCACTTTGCACATAAATATTTTCACGAGAAGTGCCCTTGGCTTCTATGATGAATTTCTTGCCACGACCAAAGCGATTGCCTAGATCAATTTCTATGCTTTCAAATAGTGGGCTGCCTATTTCGTATATAGGGTCTACACGACAACCACCATCAGTCTGAAATAAACCTATGGAAGCCATCAAAAGCCATGCGCTCATTTGCCCTTGGTCTTCATCGCCTAGGTACGCATTGCCAATGCCATGTCCATAATAGCGTTCGATGATAGACCGGCTCCATTTTTGCGTCGACCAAGGTTTGCCAGCCCAGTTGAAAAGGAAGGCAAAGTGCATGGATTGTTGGTTGCCATGTGCCACGGGATAATCCCAGTATTGGTCATTTATTCCGTTGTATCTCCATGGTTCGCTTTGCTCAAAGCCCCATTCTAGTCGGTCTATAAATTTCTTTTTTCCTATCAACTCGCTTAATGCAGGAACATCTTGGGGCACAAAAAATGTCAGTTGCCAGGCATTTCCTTCCACATATTGGTGGTTGGCTCCTGATAGGAATGGATCGAAATCAGGCTCCCAGACTCCTTTGCTGTTTCGCATATGAGAATACCCATCGCTATCTATGGTATTTTTCCACCACGATCCTCTATCATTGAATGTCTTGTATATGCTGTCTTCGCCCAATGCCTTTGCCAATTGTCCCAGTGTCCAATCGTCGTAGGAATACTCCATTGTATTAGAGAATCGCCCCAGGTCTGAGGGCACATATTTGTATTTCATGTATGCCAATAAATCCCTGTTGCCAGCAAATCCTGTATGGATTTTTTTTGCCTGCCTTGTTTGCATTTTTACTGCCGCTTCAAGAGCTTTTTTGGCATCAAAATCACGGATTCCCATTTGATAAGCACCCACCATCATTGGAATCTCATGTTCGGCAACCATTACAGGAATATAATTCATGCCCGCAGGTCCCTTCGATAAGTAGCCATAAGCATCATACATTGCTAGTTGAGAGTTTACCCACCTATTGCTCCATTCGGGTGTAATGAGATTCCATACCTGATTTAGATTCCAGAAGGTGTTCCAAAACGCATCGCAACCCAAGGCAATGTCATCGCTGTTCTTCAATCTATGCACCTCTCCATCGGTTCCCCTCCAATCGCCATTTACATCACTCCATGTGTTGCGGCTGCATATAGATCTGTAGACCGAGTTGTAGAACCTTATTTTTTCCAGCCTGTTGGTGCTTTTTATTTTTATACGTCCCATGAGCTCGTCCCAAACTTGCACTTGATTGTGTCTTACGGCATCAAAATCCCATCCAAAGGGCTTGCTTAGCTCTGTTTGTAGGTTTAGGCTGGCATTTTCAATACTTACCAAGGAGATGCCAGAGCGCACTTGCACCACAGGATTTGCCCTTGCATCAAATTGCAAGAAAACACCTGCATTTGTTATGTCTTTGGCTTGTAGCACATTGGCGTAGTCTATATTATCGTCTGTCCAGGATCCCATGGATTGTATAGGCTTATCAAATTCTAATACAAAATGCAGTTTGTAATCCTGCTCAGCATCATCACTCCATACATTGGCAGCATATTGATGGGCAAATCCTTCTATTCGGTAGTCACTTATTTTTTTCACCCACACTTCTTTCAGTTTGTAATCATACTCCGAAGGAATATGTAGATCTACCAATATACGCGAACTATCTCTATCGCTAGGAAAGGTAAAGCGGGTAAGTCCGCAGCGCGTTGTAGCTGTCAATTCGGCTTTTATGCCATAGTCTTGTAGTTCTACTTTGTAGTATCCTATGGGCGCTTCTTCGGTTTTTTTGTCTATCGACGAGCGATAGCCAGACGAAGGCATCAGCTCATCGCCAATGTTTGTGCATAATTTACCATTACTTGCAAATAAGCCTAGGCCAGCCAAAGTCCATTCATGTATGTGGCTAAAAGTACCCACACTCTCGAAAGACGGTTGATAGCCCGCTTGCCATCCCGAATTTTGATTGTCGGGGCTCATTTTCACCATACTGAATGGCATCCACGGTCCAGGTGCTATCATCCAACGCGAGTGGGCAGTTCCGATGCGGGTATCTACATACTTGCTGAGCGACTGGGTTCTTTCTTTGCTTCGAGTTACACTGCCTTCGGCCACAGTTTTACCATCGACAAGCACCCTGTATTTGCTTTGTTTTGTATGTTCAACAGCAGGCATGGGAGCTTCAAATTGGTAATTTCCTTGCTCCACGTCTTCGGCAAATATTATTTTTCCATCCAGCTCCACCGATAATTTGGGACTTCCTTGCAGGTGCTCGGCTCTTACCAGTAGAGGTTGAGCGTTTTTACCATCAATAATCATTTCGTAGTTTGCAGCCTCAACCTCTCTGATATGCACTTTGTCGGGTTTTTCGAGAATAAGAGGAGTCCCTTGCAGCGCAATGTAATCGAATAATATCCATGAGCCTTCCAAGGCCTCAATGCGAATGCAATTGCCCCCTTTTCTGATAGTATTTTTGTCAATAGGGATTTCTATACTTAGCGGTTTGGCATTTGTCAAATTGCCAGTAATCGACAATGTGTCTACAAAGGGCTCTTGCAAGGAAGGACGTATTTGCTTGTTGGGATCGTAGTTGTTGTCAGCGATACGCTGTTTGAAAGATTGATTATTGATGGAAATTTTTATTAGGGGAGGAAATTTTCTAGCATAATCGGCAAGAGAAACGACCAATTTATACTCCCCATTTTTGGGTATAGCCTCCACGCCAAAGAGAATGTTTACCTCATTGTTGCGCCATCCAGCAGTGGACCATGTGCCTCCCCAAGTATCTACCGGTCCAGGCAATACATAGGGAAAATCCGTTTTCTCTTTAGAGAATCCAATAATAAAAAACTTATCCTCATAGCCAAAATCAGCTTCTACAAACTTTCTAAAACCATTTGGGGCTAGCGCAAATTCCGATGCATCCTTATCTGCAATTCCTATTTGCCAAATATTTCCCTCTATTTCTTGCGCTGCGGTATAGGCGATTGTGATGTATACAAGAAAACACAATGCGAACAGTTTTTTAATATTGATTCTCATTTTTTCATTTATTATTATCTACAAAAATACTATAAATATCTACCAATTAAGTACAACTTGTGTGCCATCGGGATGGTTTTCAAATTCTAGGAGGCAGGTTTTACTTTTAGAGTCCCATTGCCACTTACTTTCATTGAGGGGCGTCCCATCGGCATTGCTTATTTTGCAAGACGAGGGTTCAGAGGGCAATAGAATACGCATTACATTGGAGGTGTTTATGGGGCTTTTACTTATAAAAGAATACGATTTGTCTGTTATTTTTTCCTCATAAACGCGCGAAGCAGCTGCCAATACCTGGGGTTTTTTTGTGTCTTTTATTCTTTCAATATTTAATAGGAAAGCTTGAGTGTCGGGATTCACTATTTTTTTCTCTAGTATTGGTAGTTTGGGGTCAAATAGATCAATGAAGATACCTTCTGCTACAAAAACCTCATTATTAACACTTTCGTCCATCACGGAAATCAAATCATATATGCCTCGTTCGAGTTTCAGGTAATTTTTGAAAACTAGCGTTCCTGCTTTAGCATCTTGCTCATACAATTGTTTTACTATGCTGATAAATTGGGCATCTTTTCCAGCTTCTAGCACAAATTCTTTGGGATCTTTGCGAACCACGCATACTGTTCCTTTGCCGTAGCTGTATGTTCCCTCTTTCCCTGAAGTTTTTATATTCATTTTTTCAAACAAATGATCGGAAGGCGCTAGGTACTTATTATTTCCCGTATTCCACCATTCTTGCACCGTTTGGAAAGGATCGTTATCGCGCCCACAATAGAGCAACACTCCTCCTTTGTGTACCCACTCGGCAATTAATATATTTTGAGATTCCTCTAGGGGTTTCATGTTAGAATACGACATTATAAGGACTTTTGTATCTTTCCATGCTTGGGGATATGCAAGGTTTTCTATGTGCATTGTTTTTACGGGTACTCCTCGTTTTAGTAGGGGTAGGGTTTGTCCATAGAAATTTGCCAATTGTGGGTCTTCATAGCCTTTGTGTGTAGGGAAACGTTGAAACATCAGAGAGTTTGCCATCAACACAGAAATTCCATCAGACCCATCGACTTTATTGTCGGACAATGGCATGTTATTGAGGCTATTGACCATCACTTGCATTTGTGTAGAGTAAAATCTAGGAATATTTTTTTTCTCTTCGCTATTGGCACTGGTTCTATACAATCCTTCGTATATACGTTCGGGCCAAGGCATTATTTCGTAGTCTGCAATTTGTGGGTATAGTAGTTGGGCAGTAAAGGTAGCTTGATAGTTTTTTTTGTAGTCGGCCCAATCACGTGGCCAATCTTCGATAGGATCGGTTAGAAAAAACATCTTACGTCCTGTGGGAGCTGTCATAGATTCCATGGAGCCATATTCGAGGAAGGCGGTTTCAAATACTCGTTCTTTGGCAATTCCGTTGAAGTAGTTGGGCTCTCGTGAGGTGCCTGTCCATACTTGGGCAATATATCCATCTACACAGTCGAGAGATGCCAAGCTAGCTTCGGGGCTAACTATTTGCCATTGCGAATAGTTTACCAAGGAGTGGGTAGGCACATAGCATCGCACTTCCATACCCTTACTTTTTCCGTATTCTTTGGCATAGGTAAATACATCTTGTAGGGCCCTGTAGTATAGATGGTATTTTAGCTTACTGGCAAGGTAGGTGTTTTCGGGCGACTCGTGTTGAGGCCTCCAATCGAATCCATAATAATCTTTCCATTCTCTTTTGAAAGCGTCGCTGTATCCTGCATTCATCCAAAATTCGGGTTCTTCCATGTATATTGCATTTATGCCAGCATCGATTACACGTTTTACATGTTTTTCTTTGATGTAGGCAATAAAATTTTTTGATGGCACGATGTATGGCACCATGTGTCCATGCCATAGGGTGTCGCCATTTTGTGTTACTTGTCCTTCGTCTAAGTGCCATTTACCATCCCACTGTCCAGTAAAATAGTCTTGGTATTCGCCCCATGCTATGCCCGTCATGAAATGGGTGGTGTATCCGCGGTCTTGCCACGATTTTACACGCTCTTCAAAGGGTATGCTTTTTGTTTTGTCGGAGGGATTGCCTCCAACGCCATAGATGATGGCAACATCGCCTCGGGAATCTATGGAAGGTCTCCATTCGCGCGAGGTTTGGAACACTGTTTTCTCCTTTTTGGTATTGTCTTGTTCGCCAACTGCCTGCTGCGATTGACATCCCCATTGCATTGTTAGTAGTGCAATGGCTGCTACGATATTTGTTTTCATTGTGTATGTGTTATTCATTATTTTTCACGCATTAATATTTATTTTTCACGCAAATAGGGGCAGGGGCAAGCCCAGCCCCTACGAGCATTGGCATTTACGATTATATTATGGCATTGTTACGATTTTTGGGGCATTATAATTATAGCGCCTTCTGCCATCAATTTCCTTATCCATTCGGGCACCTACTCTTATGTGGTAAGATCGTCCGGGCAATAGTTTTCCTCTAGTGGAGAGCGTAATAGTTTGTTCAAGCATTGCATTGGCATCCCCCCCATCTATATACAACGAGTATCGATCGTCTTTATTGTTTTCTCCTATATGCTGCGCACCAGCAACCACAAATAGGCGAACATCCGATATATTTTGCTGATAATCGGCGTTTTTAGTTCCCCTTTCTATATATGCTTGTATGCTGATTGTACTGTCTTTGTTGATGATTGGTTCGCCTATCCATTCGATATTTAAGAAAGGCTCGACTTCGATTTTTAGTTCCAATGTTCCTTTCACATCATATCTTATCTCTGGCTGCGGCACAAAGGCGCCCATTATTTCTATGCCATAGTTGCCTCTAAAAATGCGTGTATTATTGAAAGTACCATTTTGCATTCCCGCAAAATAGTAAGGCGTAGGTGTTTGGCTCCAGCTATACTCCATTAGTTTGAGGCGTATGCCATTGTCGCCAATTTCGGTTTGGAGAGAATTGCCCGTATTTTTGTCCATTACCATACCCGTGATGGTATCGGAAGGAGCGTCGTAGTTGTCGGATTCTGTGCAGGCATTGCTAGCAAAGAGCAATAGGGCTATTGACATATGGCCTATTATTTTCTTCATTTTCTTCATATTATTTATCTATATTAAATTAGTAACCAGGGTTTTGAGTGAGCTCATTTTTGGTAATTTCATCATTAGGAATTCCTTTGTAATACCATCTTTCGTCGAAGGTGAATCGTTTGTTTGTTTCGTCGGGTCTGGCATCGAAAAACCATTTGTTGGCTTCTACCGCATAGAATGGGAAGAGTGCTCTATATCGAGTAGAGTTTTGCTCTAAGTGAGCAGTCCTCCAGCGGCGCATGTCCCACCAAGCTTTATTTTCAAAACTAAGCTCTTTGCGTCTTTCTTTGCGCACCATTTCTTTTTTCAATTCGTTTTTGTTGGAGAGCATATTAGCACCAGCTCTTTCGCGTATATGATTGATAGATAGGTAGGCATCCTGGAGAAAATCTATATCGGCAATGCCCTCTTCATGGAGTTCAAAAGCCGCTTCGGCACGATTCAAAAGGACTTCGGCATAGCGCATTTCTATCCATGTTTGTGTCGAATACCTTTCCTTTACATCGGCGGCAGGCATTTTCGGATTAATCCATTTGCGAATTGCAAAGCCAGCCATTGCACCAGTCTGATCGTCGAAGAAAGGGCCGCTTTTGCCCGCCGCATTCATTTTATTGCCATTGGGCAATTCATATACTGTTTGATTTCCAGCATTTTGCGAGCTTTTGATGAGGTCTTTACAATTGCTATCGTTTTCATATTTTTGGGAAGGATCCTTGTCTGTTTGTAGGAGACTGATGCCATCACTGGTATTTCCGATATATAGTCCGCGCCAAATTTCCACCTCTTCGCCTTTGAGTATATCGCCAGGCAATATAATGATGGCTCTTAATCGAGGTTCGGCATCTTTAAAAAACTCCATCGTACTGTTGTATAGAGCGTATTTGCCATCGGCATTTAGCACATCAGTCAAACCTTGTTCGTTTTTAGGGAAGCCATCAAAGAGTTCTACAAAATTGAGTGTAGGGTTTGTCGACGCAGTCCAACCATTTGTTTGATACTGGCGAGGAATGTTGTAAGCATCAAATCCATGTACCGATTCGGGGTAGCTATACTGCCTAACAAATATGTTTTCGCTGCTATTTTCAGCAAAAAACATATCTACATAATTTTGGTATTGGGCGGCCTTGTCGTTGGCTTTCCATCCGTCTTTGTAGAGGGAATATTTGCCTTCTATAAGCAATGCAGCATCATAGCTTTTTTTGAAATACTCTTTTGCCAGTTCTCTAGGCAGTCCACAAACCCTCACATTGCTGTCCGTATTATTTTTCTTATCCACTTCGTTGTATTTCGCAATAGATCCAGCAAACAACATGGCTCTGGATTTGAATGCAGCAGCTGCATACTTGTTGGCACGTCCTTTTTGGCTTGTTTCGGGCAATAGTTTCCAGGCTTCATCGAAGTCTTTTTCTATTAGCTCATATACTGCTTGTTCGGAAGATCTAGGGATTTTCATTTCCTCAATGGGCATGTCAGGGTATTTGAGTACGCTTTCTACAATAGGTACACCCCCATAGCGTTTTGCCAAGGCATGGTAGGTCATAGCACGGGTAAAGTGCGCCTCACCCATCCAGGTCTTTACTTGATCTGTAGAGAAGTTGGCAGCATAGGAAGGCAGCGTTTCGATGAAATAATTGGTTTCGCGAATCAGCTTATAGGCATTTTTCCATATGTCGCTTTCTTCTTCTTTTGCCGCCCCGTCAATATCCCTATTGAGTGCTTCGCCCGTCATTCCAAAGGTAGACTGAAAAGCCCAGGAGTTGTTGAAGCCTCGGGAGTGTGTATAGCGAAAATCTTCTATGTGCATTTGGCTATACATTCCAGAAAGATAGCCTTTTATGCCATTTTCGGAAGTAAACACATCCGAATCCTGCACCACATTTATGGGCGGAATGTCCAAATCCATACACGAGGGAACACTCAAGGCGAATGTTAATAGTAGCACCCACTTTGATACGGGATGCTTTGATATAATATACTTTGATAATTTCATGATCTAATTGAGTTTAAAATTTTACATTAACACCCACGGAGAATGTTCTATTTAATGGATACATGTTGCCATTGCTGTCTTCTGGATGCTCGGGATCTATTTCTACGCCTTTTATAGTAAATAAGTTGTAGCTATTTACATAAAGGCGAAGATTTTTAATTCCTGCTTTAGAGCTCCATTTTTTGGGCACAGTATATCCAACTTCGGCACTTTTTAGGCGCATATAGCTTGCATTATGAAAGTTAAATTCAGAATTTTCGTCGGCAACGGTTCCTGTATATCCAAATTCACCTGGCACCCATACTGTTTTTGGATCGTAAGGATCGGCCAAGGGATCGGCAGGATGCCATCTATCCATAAAATAATGAAGAGCATTGGAATAGTCGTTGCCCCAAAGAGGCTCACGCAATTGCTCGATGTATCTTACGTAGGTTTGGGCAGCTCCTTGAAACAAAAGGTTTATATCGAATCCCTTATAATCTACACCAACAGCAAAACTGAAGTTTATCATTGGTCGACCGCTGTAACCTATAGGATATAAATCGAGTTCGTTAATTTGCCCATCGCCGTTGTAGTCTTTGTATATATAATCTCCCACTACTGTATTTTTATCAGCATAGACGAGGCTATTTAGAATTTGTTCGTAAGAGGTGTATCTACCGCCATCGCCAAGACCCCACTTGATGTCGTTGTATCTGTCATTGCCATTGTTGCGCCAGTTTTCGTACGAATTGCCAGCTCTACCACGCTCTTGATAGGTTGTTTTTGTACGAGTAAATGAGCTAATAGCTCGAAGGTTGTATCCCCATTCGCCGATTCTGTTTCTGTGGCTCAGCTCCAACTCTAGTCCCCTAGTAAAATCGCCATTTAGATTTTCTTGGGGGAGAGATGCTCCCACGATTGCAGGTAAACTGAGATCTCTTCTCGCCAATAGCCCTGTACGGTCGCGGGTAAAGTAGTCGGCGGTAATTCCCAATAGTCCATTCCATCCTTCGAGGTTTACTCCTAAATTTAGTGTTTTTGCCACAAACCAGGTGATGTATGGATTGGTGATGCCCTTGCTTTGGGTGCTATTTACAAAAGAGCCATCAAATACTGTACCTCCAGAACTCTGCCCATCAAATCCTCCACCAGGATAGGTATATCCATTTACAAACTGATAGTTGGAGGCATTGTCGTCGCCCATTTTACCATAGGAAGCACGAAATTTGGCATCATTTATAAACGATAGCTTAGAGTTTTTCCAGAAGTCTTCTTCCGAAATACGCCACGCCAAAGATCCAGCAGGGAAGAATCCCCATTGAGAGTCGGGAGCAAATTTGGAGGATCCATCGTAGCGGAAACTAAATTCGGCAATGTATTTTGATAAATAATCGTATCCAAATTTACCTACCCATCCCAAATTAGCCTCCTTGTAGAGGTCTCTTCTTTCGGGGTCGTTTCTGTCATAGTTGGTACTCATATTGGTTTCCTGATTGATGCTGTTGCCAGCAAACAATTGATCCAGCGCCAGTGATAGTTCTCTCTGTCCGTAGAAGTTGTCGGCATTTCTTTTGCTGCCCTCTACCAATCCTAAAATACTAACATTGTGTGTCTTGTTGAATGTTTTATTGTAATTTAAAGCCATTTGATATAGCAGGGCATCTTTGGTGTAATGTTCGCGACGAAATTTGCTGGTACCTACACGTTGGTGCCTGTCGTATTTTTCGGCCGCTTGGTCGTAGGTGTATTGTTCGTAGCTTTTTTGGTAGGATCTGTTGTCGGAAATTTTATAATCGTAGCTCCACATGACTTTGGCTACCAATCCATCGATGTATGGCACTTCGTAGGCAAGATCCATAGAGGTCTGAAACCATTTGTTGTTGTACTTTTTATATCCAACAACATCGGCATCCATCATTGCTACTGGGTTGTCGCCTTCTATCCATCCGTTGAGTAAATATTCGGAGTTGTTGTTGGCATAGATAGGCTGAGTGGCAGGAGCACGCTGAAAGGTCCTAATGATCCAATCAGAATTTTCGTAAGGTTGATTTTTCTCATCCATAATGCCACTCATATTTAATCCAAAAGTTAAACGATCTGTAAGTTTGGCAGATATATTGGATCTCACATTGTAGCGGTCGTAATTGAGGCTTTCGCTTTTGAGAAAAGATTCTTGATTCATGTAACCGCCACTGATATAAAATTTCATTTTATCGTTGCCCCCAGTTGCACTCAATGAGTGTTGGGTTTGTGGAGCCATAGTGCGCATACAGGCATCCCACCAGTCGGTTCCTTGCTTTGACCCATTGCGATAAGCCTCAATATCGCTTAAGGAATACGGCATAATGCCACCTTCGAGTTTGTGCATTGCTTGTTCATTTTTGAGTACCATCCAATCGGCAGCGCTCACACTTTTGGGCGAACCGCTAGGATTTTGCCAGCCCACATTGCCTGCATAGTCAAGTTCTAAGGCTCCATCTTTCCCTTTTTTTGTTGTAATCAGCACCACACCATTGGCTGCACGTACTCCATAGATAGCCGCCGAAGCATCTTTCAATACCGATATTGATTCAATATCGTTGCCATCGATGCGGGCCATATTTTCACGAGGGACTCCGTCAATGACCACTAAGGGATTGCCCATGCCACGAATATCAAATTTATTGTTGAAAGAACCAGGTTCGGATGTAGTTTGCACCACCCTCACACCAGCAATCTTACCTGTGAGCATGTTTTGAACATTTTCATTCTTGGTTGTCACAATATCATCGTTGCCAATGGCAGAAATAGCTCCCGTAAGTGTGGCTTTTTTCTGTGTTCCATAGCCCACTACTACAATTTCGTCGAGGCTTTTGGTATCTTCTTTTAGCACTATTTCTAGTATCGACTGGTTTCCAACAACTACTTGTTGAGTCAAATAGCCCAAATAAGTGATGATTAGGGTTTGCCCTTTGGATTCACGAAGTTCAAACTTACCGTCTATATCGGTAACCGTACCATTATTTGTACCTTTCTGAACAATGCTTGCCCCTATCAAGGATTCTCCTCTTTCATCCCTTACAAGGCCCCTAATTTTTTGATCTTCCTGTTGCACACTCACAAGTTCAGATCCTTTGGTGATAAGTATTTGTCTGTCGACCACCTTATAGGAATATCCCGTATTGCGAAGCACTTGCGCCAACACATCCTCAAGCGAGGCATTTTTTGCGTTTACGCTTACTCGTTTGTTGGCAATGATTTGATTGTTGTTGTAAAAAAAGGTAAATTCGCTTTGATTTTCTATCTCTTTGAGAACATCAACAATTTTCATATTCTTATTTTGAATTGAAAATGTAATATTTTGCACATAGCTTGATGCCATAATGCTACCGATAGATACCATTAGCAGCACAATTAATACCTTCGCAATACGAAGTGATTGTGATGAAAAAACTGATTTTACAGTTTGTTTATTGATTAAATTCATACATTTGTTAGTTTTTTAGATTATACGTGATAGATAACTGGATTGCATTCCTATAAATATCTATCTAACTATTAAGTAACTATGATTGGAGTGTTGTTTTGTAGACAGACTCCGATTCTTTTTTAGTAATTTGTTAATTTTATTTCGTCATAGGCAATTTTAAAAAATGAATAATGAAAAATTAATAATGAATACTGTACTTAGGTGTCAATTATTTGCAGCTTATTTAATAATTTTATTCAAGAACTCTAAGTTTGTATTTCTCACCATCTTTTACGTAAGTAACTGGCGATGATAAATTTAGTAAGGCAAGTATCCTTTCAAGCGATTCATCTCGTATGGAAAAAGTATAGCGATAGGAGTTGGCAATATGCGGCGGGCACTCAATACTTATTCCATACCATCTTTCTAAGCGGGGAAGGATTACCGACAATTGTTCATCTTGAAATGAAGGATTGAGTTTATTGCGCCACAAGGTATACCTATCGGCATCAATGGGGGAAATTTGTGTGTGCTTTGTCAGTCTTGAGTGCGAAAGTTTCTCATTGGGGTTTAATAAGTATTCTTTGGGGCCATTGTTTGTTGGAGTATTAAGAGTAATCTTTACTTTGCCGCTTAATAAAATGGTTTCAATCATTTCATTGTCTCCAATGGGCTCATAATTAAAAATCTCGAAGGCTGTGCCAAGAGCGGTAACATGCAAATCGGGAGTTGACACAATAAATGGTTTATTTTCATCCACGGCCACAGTTATAAAAGCTTGACCTTCCAATCTTATTAGTCTTTTATCTGCATCAAACTTATCGGGATAGGTAAGCTTAGTATTGGGTCCCATTTTTACGATCGAACCATCGGGCAATGTAAGGGACTCCATGCGCTGCATTCCAGAACTTACCACATAAGAGGTATTGTGCTGAATTGATGGCGAATAAAAATAATATGCCATGCCTATGCTTATCATCAATAGTACGGAAGCAGCTATGCTATATATTTTGAAAAATGCGAGTGCCGAAGTCTTTGAAGTATTGTCTATTGCAGAATTAATATTTCGCCAAATCTTCTCTCCATCAACATCTTGACTAAGGATATTTGGCAATGTATTCCACTGATTTTCCAGAGAAACTCGCACCGATTGATGCGTCATCAATTCGTCAATAAGCTCTTTGTTGATTGACAAATGAATTATTTTCTTTATTAGTTTATGCAATTTTTTTTATCTTTTAGTATTCGTTCATATATAAATACACTTGAGAAGTCTCTATCCCCCAAAAAATAAAAAAATAAATTGGTATAGGCGTTTAGGTAGCTGTTATAATGGAAGATACAACAGGCTCTAGCAAGCAGTAAGCGCTATCCATTAACTGGGCAGGTGCATGTGGATGAGTTTTTAATCGGAGAGTAGTTACCGATGAATGGAGAGGTTATTTGCCGATGCAGAAAGAATATTCACCATTGCTACAAAGCACGCCTACAAGGCTATCTTGATGAATATCATTATAGAATAAAATGCAAATTACCAACAGCGACCTAAGCGCTTATACCAAAAAAATATTAGTTAATAAAGATCAGAAGGATTTTGATGTTTTTGCGAAGAGTCTTAAGTGCCTCATTTATGTGTCTTTCGACTGTTTTATCTGCAATATTGAGTTGGGCAGCTATTTCTTTGTAGGTTTTGTGTTCGTTGCGGCTTAGTTTGAAAACAAGTTGGCGCTGTGCAGGCATTTCAGCTATTAATACATCAATATATTCTTTGAGGTTTTTTGATTCTATTTCTTGCTCCACATCATACGATTCTTCTAAGGTAGCTAGTATGGTAGTTCTAAAAAAGTCCTCGTTTATTTTTCTTTTCGACTGATTGAAGATTATGTTGCGAGTAATAATAAAAAGGAGACCTTTAAAATTATCATCTTCTCGCAGCAAGGCCCGCGAATCCCATACTTTGATAAATACTTCTTGCACAACTTCTTCGGCATCTTCTGGAACTTTTAAATACAGCCTACTAAAATTGTATACCTGTTTCCAGTAGCATTGATACAGATTGCCGAATGCAGTTCGATCATTTTGTTTCAACAACAACAGAAGCTCTTTTTTCAAACACATAAAATAATTGTATCAGGTTGGGTGTTTTTTATTATTACTCCCACAAAAGAAAGACAAATTTATTAGACAGCCAAACTATTGTTCACTTATTTTTAGATTTCTTGTGTTTTGAATGAATAAGCCAATGGAAGTGATCAATAGCTATGCGCTCATCCTAAGCTCAATACTTTCATCGTAAAGTATTGTTGAGTCCACTCCGAAAAGTCTTTTTCCGAGAAAATAACCTACTCACAAGTCTTGTAGAGGGGGCTAAACTGTTCAAAAAGGCCTTTTGGGAGTGGACTCATTGTTTATTTTTTTGAAATATTATGGCTGCAAGCAGTGCAAGACCCACAGGGACTAATATTTTTTTTATTCTTAAAGAAAGACTTATAGCCTTGCAGTATTATGTATATGATAACAAGCAAGCCTATTGCGTAAACGATTATATATTGGTACATGTCAATTATTGTTAAAAAATTAATTAAGTATAAATGTTCCTATTTGATATACTGCAAAGCTTATTATCCATGCCAAGCTAGTTGTATAGAAAACAACAAAGGCCGCCCATTTCCAAGAGCCAGATTCGTTTTTTATGGCAGCAATTGTTGCTATGCAGGGAAAATAGATGAGTACAAACAGCAATAAACTTATGAGTACAGGCGTGGTGAATGTTGGGCTTCCGTCGACTCTTGTTTCTGTTTGCAGTCTTTTTTCTAAGCTAGAACTGTCATTTTCATTACCCGTATATAAAACAGCTAATGTGCTGACAACAATTTCTTTGGCAGCCATTCCAGTAATTAAGCTCACACTTATTTTCCAATCAAAGCCCAGAGGCCTTACCAAGGGCTCTGTTATGTGCCCCAATTGTCCTATATACGAGTTTATTTGATGTTCTGTATTTTTTTTGTGTTCTATTTCTGATACTAGTTGTTCTTTTTCGGTATCTGTATAAGAAGTATTATTGTTAGCTTCTATATTTTCTATTTGTAGCTCGTAAGCCTTATTTCTCTCTTCATTTTGAGGAAAATATCCAAGAAACCATATGATGATGGAAGCCACCAATATTATTCCCCCCATTTTCCTAACATATTGCGACGATTTGTCCCACATGTGCCTAAAAATTGCTTTGCTTGTAGGCATTCGGTAGGGGGGGAGCTCCATTACGAATGGTAGGTCTTCGTCTCTTATAAGGAAGCGTTTGAATAGGCGCGACATTATCACTGCCAATAAGATGCCTGTGATGTATAGTCCAAAGAGAGCTAGTCCAGCATGTTTGCCAAAAAAGGCTCCCGTAAAAAGCATGTATACAGGCAGGCGTGCAGAGCACGACATGAGGGGGTTTATTAGCATTGTTATAAGCCTGCTATTGCGACTTTCTATGGTACGTGTAGCCATAATCGCAGGCACATTACATCCAAAGCCCATTACAAGAGGGATGAAGGATTTGCCATGAAGACCCATCTTGTGCATGAATTTGTCCATGATAAATGCAGCTCTGGCCATGTATCCAGTATCTTCCATGATGGAAATGAAGAGATAGAGTAAGACAATATTGGGCAGGAAAATAATAACACTTCCCACCCCTCCGATGATACCATTGACAAGCAAATTTTTCAAGGGCCCTGCAGGCATCAGTGTATTAACAAAGTCAGAAAGAAGTCCAACTAACCATTCTATGGCTTGTTGAGGATACTCTCCAAGCTTAAAAGTTCCTTGAAACATAAGAAACATAAAAAGGAAAAATATGGGGTATCCCCATATTTTGTGGGTAACTATGGCATCAATGATATGCGTTGTTTTGAGGGCATCGACGTGTCCTTCTTTGTAAGTTTGCTTGAGGGCTCCATCGATAAATCCATAGCGGGCATCGGTGAAGGCAGTTTCCGGATCTTCTTTTAGGTAGGTATGTATTGCTTTTATTTGAAGGTCTCGTTCGGCAAAAATATTTGTAGCATTTGAAAGGCTTTGCACGAATTTCTCGCTCTCTTTGTCACCTTCCAAAAGTTTGATGCTGATAGCTCTAATGGTTTTTTCTTTGCCAATGCAGTCTTTGTCATTAATTGTTTTTATGATTGCCGCTATGCTACGTTCTAAATCTTCGCCATAATATATGTGTACATGTCTGGCTGTAGCCTCCTTGCCCTCATATACTTCAATTACTTTCTCAAAGAGTTTGTCTACGCCCCTGCCCGTCTTGCTCACGGTAGGTACTATGGGGTATCCAATTAGATTGCCCATTGCTACAAAGTCAAATTTGGCACCCGATTTTTCCAATTCGTCATACATATTTAAAGCAATCACGGTGGTTGCGTCAATATCTATGAGTTGGGTAGTGAGGTAAAGGTTGCGTTCCAAATTGGAGGCAGCCACTACATTTATTATTATATCAGGATGCTCTTCTGTGATTTGTTTTCTCACAAATATTTCTTCGGGGGTGTAGGCCGAGAGGGAGTAAGTGCCAGGAAGATCAACTATATTGAAAGTATAGCCCTTGTGTTTGAATTTGCCCTCTTTGGCATCTACCGTTACGCCACTATAGTTTCCTACATGTTCATGGGCTCCAGAGGCTATATTGAACAAGGAAGTTTTGCCTGAGTTGGGATTACCAACCAGTGCTACGTTTATGGTTCGGCTTCGCTGGTCGGCTATTTCTCTTAGTCTATCGCTGGGGCTTGTTTGCGGAAGAATTTCATATTCGTTAGAGTTAAGGGCTTCGCTCTCCGCAACTACTTCTACCAAAGCAGCTTCACTCTTTCGCAGAGATATTTCATAGTCCATTACCTTATATTCTATAGGATCCTTTAGAGGCGCATTTAGTAAGACTTCTACCGTCTTTCCTTTAATAAAACCCATCTCTATGATACGTTTACGAAATGCTCCTCTTCCCCTCACTTTTATAATAACAGCTTTATCGCCTGTCTTTAGTTCTGAAAGTTTCATCTTTTATTCGTATATTTGTCAAAGTATTGGATTTAAATTTATTTTCAAATCCAGATCAATCCAGATTAATTTAGATTAATCCAGATGCAAAGTTCGCAAATTCATTTTAGTAATCAAATAAATTTAAGTCTTATTGTGAATTCTTGCAAATAAAGAGCAGGTATAAATATTCGATAATATATTATCACAAATACAAACAATAAAAAACAAGTACGTATGAAGAAGGCATTATTTTATTTTATTTTAGTGGCATTTGTAGGATGCAAAGAGTCGGAGAGTAAAGAAAAATGGGAGCAATTATTTAATGGAAAAGACCTCACCGGTTGGACTGTTAAGATTGCGGGCTATCCTGTGGGTGAAAATTTTGGCAATACATTCTATGTTGAGGACAGCATTTTAAAAGTTAATTACGAGGCTTATGGCGATGATTTTAAGGATAGGTTTGGTCATCTGTCTACCGACAAGATTTACTCTCACTATAAGCTTAGAATAGAATATCGTTTTGTTGGAGAGCAAGCTCCGGGTGGTGCCGGATGGGCTTATCGCAATAGTGGGGCTATGCTGCATTCGCAAGACCCACAAACTATGGCATTGGATCAGGATTTCCCCGTATCGGTTGAGGCTCAAATGCTGGGAGGCGATGGCAAGCATGAACGCACAACGGGCAATGTTTGTACTCCTGGTACAGAGGTTCATATTGGTGGACAGCAATATAATGGGCATTGTGCCGAATCAACTTCAAAAACATATCATGGCGACCAATGGGTGTGTTTGGAGATGATTGTTTTGGGCGACAGCATAGTTCATCACATCATGGAGGGCGATACCATTATGACCTATACCAACTTAAGCATAGGAGGGGGCAATGTGAGTCCACAGCCCAATTTGCCTCTAGGCCCACTCAAAGAAGGCAGAATAGCCTTACAGTCAGAAAGCCATCCCGTAGAGTTTCGTAAGGTAGAGCTCTTAGACTTGAGTGAGAAGAGCAATGTGAAGAAACATTAAGTTGAGGTTTGTCAAGGCTATGTTTGTTAATTTAGCATAAATTATAAAACATTTTTTTGTCTTAGGGTGTTTATATGATTTAGAGCATGTAACTTTACAATTAGTATAGGTACAGATATATACAGGATTAATAATTTTATATAAATAAATGATGAGTGTAGTAACATTTAAGGGATCAGCAGTGAATATTGATGGCAGTATGCCAAGTGTAGGAAGTAAGGCTCCAGAATTTAGCCTTGTACAAACCGATTTGAGCGAATTGAGTCTTAGTAGTTTAATAGGCAAGAAGGTGATATTAAATATTTTTCCAAGTTCTGATACAGGCGTATGTGCTGCATCGGTGCGAAGGTTTAATAAGGATGTAGCAGGCATAGACAATGTGGTGGTTTTATCCATCTCTAAGGATCTTCCTTTTGCGCATGCACGTTTCTGCACTACCGAAGGTATAGTAAATGTAAAGGCATTGTCTGTTTTTCGTTGCACCAACTTTGAGAAAAACTATGGCTTATTGATGACAGATGGCCCATTAAAAGGATTGTTGGCAAGAGCGGTAGTAGTGATTGATGAGAAGGGAAATGTGGTATATACAGAATTGGTTCCTGAAATCACCCAGGAGCCCAACTACGATGGGGCCTTGGCAGCTATAAAATAGGGAGGGGTTCTAAAATTATATTTTTCGACGCTGTCAAGGGTGATAACGAAGGGAGTTTGCCTTTGCAAATGACCATTTATAAACCCGTAGGCAAGGAAGAAAAAGCAATTTATAGAAGTCCCGTAGGGTAATAAGCTGTGGCTAAAAACAATAAAAGCTTGACAAAGAAATTTTGTCAAGCTTTTATTGTTTTGGAAATTTATTTGCAAAGCTCTAATACGAAGCCTCTAAACATAGCTTCTGTGGAGTGATATTTTCTTTATTTAAATTTTTCTTTCAGGAAATCTTCAAGTTCTTTGCCTCTCAAATTCTTTGCAATAAGCACACCATTGCTATCAATTACAAATGTGGCAGGGATTCCACTTACCCCATAAGGAGCAGAGAGCTTAGATTTCCATCCCAAGAGGTCGGATACATGGTACCAGTCGAGTTGGTCTTTTTTGATGGCCTCTTCCCAGGCTTCTTGCTTGTTGTCTAAAGAAACTCCAAAAACAGTAAAACCCTTGTCTTTATATTGATTATATAATTTCACCACATGTGGGTTTTCTCGTCTACAAGGGCCGCACCACGAAGCCCAAAAATCTATCAATACCAATTTATGCTTGCTAGCAATTTCCATCAGCGAAATTGTTTCTCCTTTTGGATTTTCACCAACAATGGCTGGCACTATATTACCTTCCATCAGTCCTTCAGGACCCTGTTTGTTTAAAGATTGGGAAACTATCAATCCAATTTTCGAGTTTTTAACCTCTTCAGAGAGGCCTGCGTATGATTTTTTTAGTACCTCTTTTTCTGTATTCGCACTTATATTAGTTAAAAAAATAACAGAGACAATAGATTTTTTATTGTTTTGCACAAATAAAAGCACATCTTTATTTATTTGCTCCTTGTGTTTGTTTACAATAGCCATTTGTTCTGCTTGCAAGGATTTCTGTAAGTCTAGGTTTGTTTCAAGTTCCTGCCTCTCATAAGTATGTATTTTAGCAGAAAAAACGCTAAACTCTTCTTCTTGAGCACCAAAAATTCTTTTATTGGCCTGAGAGTACTCTTCATTTAGTGCCGAGCCATCTATGTTTAGGTCTAATCTATCATTATTTGCATTATCTGCGGAGGCTGTAAATTTTATTTTGTCTCCAGGACTAATGAAAAATTCTTTTACCAAAGGCTTCTCTATATCTCCCAATATCATAAGGCAATATTGAGGTTCGGAAATGTTCATTTCCAATTTCATACTTCTGTCTTTTGCATCGGCATTAAAAATTGCCAAGGTATCAAGATTTCCATCACTAGGGCTTACGATTATCCCTTTCATGGGCAAGCCTTCTTCAAATGTTCCTTCAATAAATGTAGGTGTATTACTCTTCTGTTTTGTTTGAGAGAAAGAGTAAAAAGGAATTAAAATAAATAGAAGAAGCAGGGAAATTAATTTATGTTTCATTTTTATTGGAATATTTGTAAAAATTGTTTCGGCAAAAATACAAATAAAAAAGGACAGGGCATCTACTTATAAATAATTATTTATGAAATTTTAGATATTTTTGGATCTTAATATTGCATAATAAGACCGATTTTGGACAAGACAAACGACCATTTTCTAAAATAAAAGTAGTTTTCACTTGTGGAATGCTAAGTATTTGCTATTTTTGTGACGAAATTCGTAAGTTATGACTGAAGATCAAGCAAAAGTTATTGGTATTTTCGAGGCTAGGCTGCGGCAAATGATGTTTGTACATGATGATATTAAGGCAGAGAATATAGCAGTAAAAAAAGGAGTTTTACTTCTTGAACAAAATTTGCAAGAGGCTTTGGATGAAATAAATCAATTGAAAGTTAGATATGATCATTTGAAGATGGCTCGCGTTATTTCAGTAAATAGAGAGGATGTAAAGGGATCTAAAGACAAGTTGCTTAGCTTGGTACAAGAAATAGATAAATGTATTGCTTTATTGAATGAATGATATGAGTAATGCAGGAAATGATGAGTTTGTAATACAATTAAACATTGCAGATAAGGTCTATAAACTAAGGTGCAAGCGAAGTGAAGAAGTAGTGGCAAGAAAGGCTGCTAGGCAAATAAATGATAAAATTCTCCAATATAGAAGGACTTTTTCTGGTCCCGATCTAGACTTGAAGGACTTATTGGCTATGGTTGCATTTCAGTTGTCGATGACCAATCTAGTTTTAGAAAATAAGGACGACGTGTCTCCCGTATTTAAGAAGCTAGAAGATTTGACGCTGGAAATAGAGACTTATCTAAAACAAGATAAGTGATTTTCTTTTAAGTCTTCTCTATAAATATTGATTTTGTTAAATATTAAATATTAAAAAAATATATGCTTACAACAATTATTGTATCCATTGCCTGCCTCATATTGGGTGGCGTACTGACATGGATAGTGCTAAATACAGTGCTAAAATCGAGGACTCAGTCCATTCTGGATGATGCTAAACGAGAGTCCGAATCTCTAAAAAAAGAAAAGCTACTTGAGGTCAAGGAAAAATTTATTAGCCTCAAGGCAGATTTGGAAAAACAGGTAGGAGTAAGAAATTCTAAGATTCAGTCGCAAGAAGCCAAGCTCAAGCAAAGAGAAATGATGCTTAACCAAAAGCTGGATGAGGTTCAGAAAAAAAGAGATGAATCGGATGTAGTTCGTCAAAACTTGGAAAACCAATTGGCAGGATTAGAAAAAAAGAAAGAAGATCTCGCTCGCAGTAAGGAGGAGCTTTTAAAGATTCAGAAACAAGAATTAGAAAGGCTAGAAGCACTCTCGGGATTGTCTGCAGAAGAACTTAAGGAGAGAATGATAGAGTCGCTCAAAGAAGTTGCAAAATCAGAGGCCTCTTCGTATGTCAATGACATTGTTGAAGAAGCAAAGATGACAGCCAATAAGGAGGCCAAAAAAATTGTTGTCCAAACGATACAAAGAGTGGCAACAGAAACGGCAATAGAAAATGCAGTAACAGTCTTTCATATTGATTCTGATGAAATAAAGGGGCGAATTATTGGTCGCGAAGGCAGGAATATTAGAGCCTTGGAAGCCGCCACAGGAATAGAAATCATTGTTGATGATACTCCCGAGGCTATTATTCTTTCAGGATTTGATCCCGTTCGTCGTGAGGTAGCTCGCTTAGCTCTTCATCAATTGGTACAAGATGGTCGTATTCACCCTGCCAGAATAGAAGAGGTGGTGACCAAGGTGCGCCGTCAAATAGAAGAAGAAATCATAGAAACAGGCAAGCGTACTACCATAGATTTGGGAATCCATGGTCTGCATCCCGAGTTGATAAGGATGATAGGAAGAATGAAATATCGCTCGTCTTATGGACAGAACCTATTGCAACACTCCCGCGAAACTGCGAACTTGTGTGCCACTATGGCTTCAGAGTTAGGCTTAAACCCCAAAATTGCCATGCGTGCAGGTCTTCTGCATGATATTGGTAAGGTGCCTGATGACGAGCCCGAATTGCCACATGCCATACTAGGAATGAAGCTTGCAGAGAAGTATAAGGAAAAGCCTGAAATTTGTAATGCCATAGGTTCACATCACGATGAGGTAGAGATGACAAGTCTCTACGCTCCCATTGTTCAGGTATGTGATGCCATTTCGGGAGCCCGACCAGGAGCCCGCAGAGAGATTGTGGAGGCTTATATAAAGCGACTCAACGATCTTGAGCAATTGGCAATGTCTTATCCTGGAGTTATCAAAACATATGCCATACAGGCAGGTAGAGAATTGCGTGTTATTGTAGGCGCAGATAAAATCGACGACGCACAAACGGAGAATCTGTCGAACGAGATAGCCAAAAAAATTCAGGATGAGATGACTTATCCCGGACAGGTTAAGATAACTGTAATTAGGGAAACGAGAGCCGTTTCTTTTGCCAAATAGATAAGAATAACTTATAGTATGAAGCATAAAAATATCCGTAAGAATAGTCTTCTTGCGGATATTTTTTTGAATAAGTAAGACGAGTATTTATTATCAAATCAATTATCGTATAAATTATATAATAATGAAAGTAGCAATAATAAAGTACAATGCTGGAAATGTTTATTCTGTAAGTCATGCCTTGCAGCGGCTGGGCATCTCTCCTATTGTAACAGACAACAAAGAGGAATTGATGGCTTCCGACAAGATTATTTTCCCCGGAGTTGGCGAAGCCTCAACGACAATGCAATATTTGAAAACCTCGGGTTTAGATAGCCTTATTGTAGATCTAAAGCAGCCAGTACTTGGCATCTGTTTGGGCATGCAGCTTTTATGCAGTCATTCGGTAGAAGGAAACGTGGACTGTTTGAATATTTTTGAAAGTAGGGTAGAAAAATTTTCTAAAGATAGCCTGTCAATCAAGGTGCCTCATATGGGGTGGAACACCATAAAAAATCTTCAAACGCCCTTGTTTGAGGGTGTAGATGAGGATACGTTTTTTTATTTTGTTCACAGCTATTATGTGCCCTTGAGTAAGCATACCATTGCCACCTGCAATTATGGATTGTCGTTTAGTGCAGCCATTAAAAAAAATAATTTTCATGCTACACAATTTCATCCAGAAAAAAGTGGCGACTTGGGTAGCATTGTCTTAGAAAATTTTCTAAAGTAATTAATACAATTTGCGATGATAGAAATTATACCAGCCATAGATATTATTGGAGGCAAATGTGTGCGACTTTCGCAGGGCGACTATGAGCAGCAAAAGACATACAGCGAGCATCCTTTAGAGGTAGCCAAGGCATTTGAAGACAATGGAATTAAGCGCCTTCACTTAGTGGATTTGGATGGAGCTAAGGCCAAAAGAATAATCAACTACAAGGTTTTGGAGCAGATAGCAAGCAAAACATCTTTGGTAGTAGATTTTGGTGGAGGTCTTAAATCGCAGTCCGATTTGAAAATAGCCTTTGAAAGTGGTGCTCAGATGATAACTGGAGGGAGCATAGCCATAAAATCGCCAGAAATATTTGCCCAATGGCTTTCAGAATTTGGTGCTTCCCGTATTATTCTTGGTGCCGACTGCAAGGATGAAAAAATAGCCATATCGGGATGGGTAGAAAAAACGGAAGAGGAAATTATCCCTTTCATTTCCAAGTGGAAAAAACAGGGAGTATCGCAAGTTATTTGCACAGATATAGCCAAAGATGGAATGCTACAAGGGCCTTCTATTGACCTGTATAAAAAGATATTGGAAGCTGAAAAAGATATTTATCTGGTTGCCAGTGGGGGTGTTAGTTGTATTAAGGATATTGACGATCTCCAAGAACTGGGAGTGCCCGCAGTTATTTTTGGCAAAGCATTTTATGAGGGAAAAATTACTTTTAAAGAATTAAAAACTTACCTTTGAAGAATTAATTTAGGGAGGTATTTTTTTCTGTATCTATGTATGCTTATGATACAGTTTGTATATACCAATAATTTACGATTATAATTGTTACAAAATATGTTAGCAAAACGAATTATTCCTTGTTTAGATATAAAAGATGGAACAACCGTAAAGGGAGTCCATTTTGTAGACTTTAGAGATGCGGGAGATCCAGTAGAATTAGGATCCCGCTACAGCGAAGAGGGAGCCGACGAATTGGTTTTTTTAGACATTACGGCATCATATGAAGGGCGCAAAACATTTGTTGATTTGGTCAAGAGAGTTGCTGCAGCAATAAATATACCATTTACAGTAGGAGGGGGCGTTAATGAAATTGCCGATGTAGAGCGATTGCTCAATGCTGGGGCCGATAAGGTTTCTATAAATTCATCGGCACTGCGTAGACCACAACTGATAAGTGAGATAGCACAAAATTTTGGTTCTCAAGTGTGTGTAGTCGCCATTGATGCTAAGGAAGAGGACGACTCTTGGATCTGCTACCTCAACGGGGGGCGTATACGAACAGACAAAGACCTATTTTCTTGGGCCAAAGAAGCTCAGGAGCTTGGTGCAGGAGAGATTTTGTTTACCAGTATGAGTCACGATGGTGTAAAGCAGGGCTACCCCAACAAGGCATTGGCCAACTTGTCATCCTCGCTATCCATTCCCATTATAGCCTCTGGGGGAGCAGGCGAGATGTCGCATTTTAAAGATGCCTTTACCCTAGGCATGGCAGATGCAGCATTGGCAGCCAGTGTGTTTCATTTTGGAGAAATTAAGATAGGCGACTTGAAGAGCTATCTTAAAAAAGAAGGTATCATAATACGTTAAAAAATATGGAAATGCAATTAGATTTTAATAAAATGGGTGGATTGATTCCTGCCATCATACAAGACAACAAGACAAGTAAGGTTTTGATGCTGGGCTTTATGAATCAAGAAGCTCTTACTCAAACCAAGGACTTGGGGAGGGTGACTTTTTTTAGCAGGACAAAAAATAGGCTGTGGACAAAGGGTGAAGAAAGTGGCAATTTTCTTCATGTAGTGAGCATGGCTATGGATTGCGATGCCGACACCTTGCTAATAAAGGTAGATCCAGTAGGCCCGGTATGCCATACGGGAGCCGAAACATGTTTTAATGAAAAAAACCAAGAAGATATTTTGTTTATCAAGCGACTTCAAGATCTAATTGATACACGCAAAAAAGAAATGCCCGAGGGTTCATATACAACTTCTTTGTTTGAAAAAGGTACAGCAAGAATTGCTCAAAAAGTTGGTGAAGAGGCTGTTGAAACAGTCATTGAAGCAATGGCTAATAATGATCCCTTGTTGCTGTCTGAGGCATCCGACTTAATATACCACCTCCTGGTATTGCTAAGCCATAAGGGCTATAGAATAGAGGATTTGGCTATAGAATTGGATAAAAGGCATAAATAAAATTAGAGTTATGGAAAAGAAAGTCTTGTTGAAATATGAAAATGTTGCCATCAATAGAAGCGAAAATTGCATACTTCAAGATGTGAGTTTTGAACTTCTACAGGCCCAATTTCTGTATATCATAGGTAGAGTAGGCTCAGGAAAAAGCACCTTGCTGAAGACAATGTATTGCGAAATGCCTATCAATAAGGGTGTTGCCATGGTTTTGGACTATGATTTGGTGCAAATAAAACGCAAACAAATACCCTCTCTAAGAAAAAAAATAGGTATTGTGTTTCAAGACTTTCAGTTACTGACGGACAGAACCGTCTATGAAAATTTATCTTTTGTACTTAAATCTACAGGCTGGAGTGACAAAATTGCAACCAAGAGGCGTATTGAAGAAGTTTTGACGCAGGTAGCAATGATTAATAAAGGATACAAGATGCCCCACGAACTCTCTGGAGGCGAACAGCAAAGAGTAGTAATAGCTCGCGCCCTACTTAATTCGCCACAATTGATCCTTGCCGATGAACCTACAGGGAATTTGGATCCAGAAACGGGGAGCCATATTGTGCAACTACTGCATGATATTAGCGAAACTGGTACAGCAGTAGTTATGAGTACACATAATTATCAATTGGTAAGCTCTTTCCCAGGATTAGTAAAAAAATGCGAAGACCGATATTTGCTAGATTTAAATATGTGATACAGCACACATCTATAACTACTTTTTATTTCTAATCTATGGGATGATAGTGGGCAATTTAATTACCTTTGTAAAATAAGTAAACAGTAATTTAGAGCGAATAGAAGAAAAATAGTATGAAAATATTAAAATTTGGAGGTGCATCCATTTCAACATCACAAAACATAATAAATGTTGCAAATTTACTTTGCGACAATACTCGCAAGGTAGTCGTCTTATCTGCAATGTCGGGAACAACCAATACCTTGGTAGAAATTTCTAACTATCTATATAGAAAAAATTCAGATGCGGCCAACGAAATTATCATTCAGTTGGAGCAAAAATACCTGAGCTGCCTGTCCGAGCTCTACAAAAATCCAGTTTATATTGCGCAGGCACAAGCAATGATACAAGAGCGCTTTGATATTATCCGAGCCTATACCAAGGATTTGTTTACTCTCTTTGAGGAGAGGGTGATTCTTGCACAAGGAGAGTTGATATCATCGGCATTGGTGTATTTCTTGTTGCAAGAGCGTGGTATCAATGCAGTTTTACTGCCCGCTTTGGATTTTATGAGAACGGACAAAAATGCAGAACCCGATCCCATATACATCAAAGAAAAGCTTAGCAAAATGATAGAACCTCATGCAGATGTATCACTATTTATTACTCAAGGATACATTTGCCGCAACGCCTATGGCGAAATTGATAACTTGCAAAGAGGAGGAAGTGATTATACAGCATCGCTTATTGGGGCAGCCTTGGGCGCAGAAGAGATTCAGATATGGACAGATATTGATGGCATGCACAACAATGATCCTCGTTTTGTAAGTGGCACCAAACCTGTGCGAAACTTGCAATTTGAAGAAGCTGCTGAGCTTGCTTATTTTGGGGCTAAAATACTACATCCCACCTGTATCTTGCCAGCAAAATTAAATAACATCCCCGTACGTTTGCTCAATACGGCAGAACCTCAGTCCTTGGGAACCTTGATTTCCAACAAGATGGATAAAGGTAATATTAAGGCCGTTGCAGCCAAGGATGGCATTACAGTAATTAAAATAAAATCTGGGCGCATGCTTTTGGCTCATGGTTTTTTGCGCAAGGTATTTGAGATATTTGAAAGTTATGCGACTCCCATAGATATGGTTGCGACTTCTGAAGTTGGCATTTCTGTAAGTATAGACAATTGCAAGCACCTATCAGAAATTATTGATGACCTCAAAAAATATGGTACCGTAAGTGTAGATAGCGACATGACCATTATTTGCGTTGTCGGAGATTTGGCTAGCGAAAATATTGGTTTTGAATCCAAGGTGATAGCATCTCTTAAAGAAACGCCCATACGCATGATCTCTTATGGGGGCAGCAATTATAATATATCCTTCCTTATTCAAACTAAATACAAAATAAAGGCACTGCAAAATATGAATACAGAACTTTTTTAATATAATACATTCACTACATAATAT
>BHEP01000027.1 GCA_003851245.1 Bacteroidales bacterium
AAATAAAATATTGATATTTAAGTGCCTTATTGTTTTTTTTATCCTAACTTTGTTTTTAGTATAATGATTTTGCGCGATCTTAAGTAATCCACAAAACATATAAAGGTAGATATTTACTAACAGATTTATTTTATTATTCTATGTTAGACAAGAATGGCTGTATATCTCAAGTTATAGGTCCTGTAGTCGACGTTTCTTATAGTCTATCAGGCGGTGAATTGCCCAAAATAAAGGAGGCTCTCAAGATAAGCCGACCTGATGGTAAGTCACTTATTTTAGAAGTTCAGCAGCATATTGGCGAAGACACAGTGCGAACGGTAGCAATGGATTCTACAGATGGAATTTGTAGAGGCATGCTAGCAGAGCGCCTGGGCAGTCCCATATCCATGCCTACTGGCGAACAAGTGAAGGGTAGACTGCTCAACGTTATCGGCAATGCTATTGATGGAATGAAGCCCCTAAGTGCGGTAGGCTCTGCGCCCATTCACCGCGCCCCCCCCAAGTTTGAGGATCTTTCGCCCTCTACCGAAATTCTTTTTACAGGTATCAAGGTTGTCGACCTTTTGGCACCCTATCTCAAAGGGGGAAAGATTGGTCTTTTTGGAGGAGCAGGAGTAGGAAAAACGGTGCTCATTATGGAGCTAATAAATAATATTGCCAAAAAGCACAATGGATTTTCCGTCTTTGCTGGCGTTGGAGAGCGCACGCGAGAGGGCAACGACCTTTTGCGAGAAATGATAGATTCTGGAGTAATAAGATATGGCGAAGAGTTCAAAAAATCTATGGACAAGGGCGAGTGGGATTTGTCGAAGATAGACTACGACGAATTACCCAAATCGCAGGCAACTTTGGTTTTTGGACAGATGAACGAGCCCCCAGGAGCCCGCTCGTCGGTAGCACTTTCGGGACTAACTATTGCCGAATCTTTTCGCGACATGGATGGTGGAGGCAATGACATCCTTTTCTTTATAGACAACATTTTCCGCTTTACGCAGGCTGGTTCTGAGGTTTCGGCCCTCTTAGGCAGAATGCCCTCGGCGGTGGGCTATCAGCCAACATTGGCTTCAGAGATGGGCGTCTTGCAAGAGCGCATAACCTCCACTAAAAACGGCTCAATAACATCTGTTCAAGCAGTTTATGTGCCTGCCGACGACTTGACCGACCCCGCACCGGCAACAACCTTTTCTCACCTCGATGCCACAACGGTACTTAACAGGAAAATCTCCGAATTGGGCATTTATCCTGCGGTAGACCCCTTAGATTCGAGTTCACGTATTTTGGACCCCAATATAATTGGAGACGAGCATTATAATACCGCGCAAAGAGTAAAACAACTTCTACAACGATATAAAGAATTGCAAGACATCATATCCATCTTGGGTATGGAGGAGCTTTCGGACGAAGATAAAATGCTAGTAAATCGTGCCCGTAGGGTGCAGCGATTCCTCTCACAACCATTCTATATGGGCGAGGCTTTTACAGGCATTCCTGGAGTGATGGTAAATATAGACGATACAATCAAAGGCTTCAATATGATCATGGATGGGCAAGTAGACGATTTGCCAGAAATGGCATTCCTTAATGTAGGAACCATAGAAGATGTGAAAGCCAAGGCATTGAAATTGCAGTCGAATGTAAAATAATAAGCCAATGAAATTAGAAATCATTTCACCCGAACGCAGGCTATTCTCAGGAGAGGTAGAAAAAGTCTCCCTGCCAGGCACAAAAGGACGCTTTACTATTCTGCAATCACATGCAGCCATCATCTCATCCTTGAGTGAGGGCTCCCTGGTATATAGCCAAAATGAAGTAGAGCATGAGCTCAACATTACGGGAGGATTTATAGAGATGAAAAACAATGAGATAGTCGTTTGTGTAGAGTAAGTTTAGGAAAAAGTATCTTATGGGAAGAGGTGTTTTTAAATTTTTTCAATTAGCAGGAATTTTTGCGGTATTTGCAGCAGGAATACTAGTTTTTTTTAAGTGGTATGGGATGGATTTTTTTCCGCCTCTATCAGGTTTTATATTAATATTATTTTTGGCAAATGGGTTTTTTCTTACCGACTTATATGGCAAATATTATGATAAAGAAGAAAAACCCTCGCCTATACTATTGATGTATATTCGCCTAGGCAAGATTGTGGGCGGTTTTTTTGTCTTGCTTGGAGGAGTTTTGTTCGATAGGGCTCACGCACTTTCGTTTATTACTATTTTTGTAGTTTTATATATAGTTTATTTGTTGTTTGAGACAAGAACTTTACTGGAATTGACTAAAAATGCTAAAAAGATATAAGTATGTTGGAATCAAAATTTAAGAGGCATAATATTTTTCGCCCGCTTATTTTTCTTTTGCTATTTTTTCTTCCTGCAATTTGCATACAAGCAAATACAGGATCTACTGAAGCCGATGGAGAAAAGCCAATCGTGCTCAAAGACATTATTTTTTCGCATGTGACAGATGCTTACGATTGGCATTTATTTTCAACATCCGATCATCATTATAGCATTCCCCTACCCATAATAGTAAAAAGTGCCGATAGGGGCTGGTTTATTTTTTCCTCATCGAAAGTTTCGCATGGCGACACCTACCAAGGGTTTAGGCTAGCTACCGACGATCCATACAAGGGCAAGCTTGTTGAAATTTCAACCGCAAATGCCACCGAATACCATCGCCCCTTGGACTTGTCTTTTACCAAGACTGCGGCAGAGATTGCATTGACCTCTATTGCATTGGTTTTGCTCCTATTGAGCATGGCAAAATCTTATAAGAAAGATAGCTTAAAATCGAGAAGAGGCTTTGTAGGAACTATAGAGATGTTGATAATATATATCTACGACGATGTCATAAAGCCCTGTGTAGGTCCCGACTACAAGAAATTTGCACCTTATTTGCTTACAGCCTTCTTTTTTATTTTCTTTAACAACCTATTGGGTTTGGTTCCCTTTTTTCCGGGAGGAGCTAATGTAACGGGCAATATTTCGGTAACATTTGTGTTGGCATTCTGCACCTTTAGCATCACCAACCTGATGGGAACTAAGGAATATTATAAGGAAATATTTTGGCCCGACGTGCCATTGTGGTTAAAAGTGCCGATACCCGTTATGCCATTCATTGAAGTTTTGGGAGCTTTCACCAAGGCCTTTGCACTGATGATTCGTTTGTTTGCCAATATGCTGGCAGGGCATATGATTTTATTGGTTCTCACGAGTTTAATATTTGTTTTCTATGCTATAGGCGGTCCTCTTGTAGCTTCGGGAGTTTCGCTGGTATCTATTTTATTTTCTATATTTATGCTCGTTATAGATGTTTTGGTATCATTTATTCAGGCCTATGTTTTCACTATGCTCTCGTCTATATTTATAGGAATGGCGAGGGTGCATCACTCACATTAAATAGGATTTACTTACAATTTTAAAAATAAAAATCATGATGTTACTTAGTATTTTATTGCAAGCAGTAGCAGGCGCGGGCCTTGCTAAGGTAGGAGCCTGTATAGGCGCAGGCATTGCCGTTGTAGGTGCAGGATTAGGAATTGGTAAGATTGGGGGTCAGGCCATGGATGCCATTGCCCGTCAGCCAGAGTCGGCAGGAGATATTCGTGCCAATATGATTGTTATTGCAGCCCTTATTGAGGGAGCAGCACTCTTGGCTATCGTAGTTTGTCTTTTAGGAGTACTCTAAACTATGGAACTGTTTAGTCCCGAGATAGGGCTGATATTATGGATGGCTATTCCTTTTTTGATTGTCTTTTTTATACTTGCCAAATTTGCTTGGCCAGTAATTATTAAGGGCGTTGAAGACCGAGGGAAGTTTATAGATCAGGGAATACAGTCGGCCAAAGATGCCAATGAAAAATTGGCGCAGGTAAAGATTGAAGCCGAGCAATTGCTTGCCGACACACGCAAGCAGCAATTGGTATTGCTCGATCAAGCCTCATTGATGAGGGATAATTTGATCAAGACGGCTCAAGAACAGGCTATATTGGCTTCCGCAAAGATTATGGAAGAAAATAAGGAAGCATTGGAAAGAGAACGAAAAGCTGCTCTGGCATCCATTCGTCATGAAGTTGCAGAATTGTCGCTACAAATTGCAGAACAAGTTTTAAGAAAAAATTTGGAAAACAAGTCGGTACAATTGCAGCTAATCAATCAGATGCTTGACGAATCAAAAACGAACTAATGGATACAGGTAAAATTTCGGGGCGCTATGCAAAAGCCATTTATGACTTTGCAAGTTCCAAAGGACAGGAAGACATACTGTACTCAGAAATGAGAGTTCTTTCCGACAGCTTTATGGGTTTCAAAAGCCTACAAAGGGCAATGATAGAGCCTAGTCTTGCGGCAGAGGAGAAGAAAAAATTGCTAATCACGGCAGGAGGAATACAGGTGAGCGATGCCTATTTGGCATGGGTAAATTTGGTTTCCACCAATAAGCGAGAGAAATATGCCCGAAATATGGCCTTGATGTTTCAGGATTATTATAGGAGCAACAAAGGAATGCTGGTTGGAGAATTGACCTCCGCAGTGGAATTACCTCTTGAAGTACAAGGCAAAATAAGAGCAATGCTTACAAAAACGTATCACCAACAGAGCATAGATTTCAAGACCCAAATAGATCCTTCATTGATCGGTGGTTTTGTTTTAGAAATAAATGCCCAACGCATGGATGCTAGTGTAAAAGATCAATTGCGTAGATTAAGAATAAAACTGAATTCATAATTAATTAATATATTATGCCTGGAATAAATGCAAGCGAAGTTTCGTCAGTATTAAAAATGCAGCTAGAGGGTATCGACAGCTCTATAAAATTTGAAGAAGTAGGCAGGGTCTTACAAGTGAGCGATGGTGTAGTGCGTATTTATGGACTTACAAATGCCGAAGCTGGCGAACTATTGGAATTTGAAAATGGGGTAATGGCCATTGTCATGAACCTCGAAGAAGATAATGTTGGAGCGGTACTCTTAGGATCAACAGCACTGATACAAGAGGGCGATATTGTAAAGCGCACCAATAGAATTGCTTCCATCATGGTGGGCGAAGGCCTGCTAGGAAGGGTTGTAGATTCTTTGGGAGTGCCCATTGATGGAAAGGGAGCTGTAAAGGGTGAATTGCTAGAAATGCCCTTGGAGCGTAAAGCCCCAGGAGTTATTTTTCGCCAACCAGTGACCGAGCCCATTCAAACGGGAATTAAATCAATTGATGCGATGATACCCATAGGTAGGGGGCAGCGAGAATTGATAATTGGCGATAGACAGACTGGAAAGACTGCCATTGCGATAGATGCAATATTGAATCAGCGTTCCAATTTTATTGCAGGAAAACCAGTATATTGCATCTATGTAGCCATAGGACAAAAAGGATCTACCGTTGCCAGTATTGTAAGTACCCTAGAAAAATATGGGGCCATGGACTATACCTGTATTGTGAGTGCTACTGCATCAGATCCAGCAGCAATGCAATTTTATGCCCCTTTTGCAGGCGCTTCTATTGGGGAATATTTTAGGGACACTGGCCGACATGCCTTAGTCGTTTACGACGATTTGTCAAAACAGGCAGTATCTTACCGCGAGGTATCGCTCATTTTGCGAAGACCCTCAGGACGTGAGGCCTATCCTGGAGACATATTCTATCTCCACTCGCGCTTGCTCGAAAGAGCGGCAAAAATCATTAATAACGATCAGGTAGCAAGCATGATGAACGATTTGCCTACCTGCCTCAAAGATAGGGTCAAGGGAGGGGGTTCTTTGACAGCCCTGCCAATCATCGAAACCCAAGCAGGCGATGTGTCGGCATATATTCCTACCAATGTGATTTCCATTACTGATGGTCAGATATTTCTTGAAACGGGTCCTTTTAATGCAGGCATTCGCCCAGCCATCAATGTAGGTATTTCGGTATCACGAGTGGGAGGAAATGCTCAAATAAAGGCAATGAAAAAAGTGTCGGGAACATTAAAAACCGATCAGGCACAATACAGAGAGCTGGAGGCTTTTACTAAGTTTGGTGGTGATATGGACCAAATTACGAAAATGACCTTAGATAAGGGGCAAAAAAACACAGCCCTCCTTATACAGCCTCAATACCATCCGCTGTCGGTAGAAAAAGAGATTGCAATTATTTTTTGTGGAACTCAGGGCTTGCTCTCTGATGTGCCTGTAGATAAGGTGAAAGATTTTGAGAAAATATTTCTTGAAATATTGGAAGCAAGATACCAAAAAGAGGTCTTGGATATCTTGGCTCAAGGAATCATGAGCGACGAAGTAACATCTCTACTCAAAGAAACAGCATTGGAAGTAGCAAAAACATTTCAATAAAATAAGTGTCGCAGATTATTGGCTCGCAATTAATAGTTAGCAATTAATTTATAATTTTAAAGTATGGCCTCATTAAAGGAAGTAAAAGGACGTATAGCTTCGGTCAAGTCAACGCAGAAAATAACGTCGGCGATGAAGATGGTTTCTTCATCAAAACTTAGAAAAGCACAATCTAGAATTGAGCATTTCTTGCCGTACGAAGAAAAATTAAAAGATATTTTAGATAACTTTCTTTCGTCTGAAAATGACTTTGCAAGTCCTCTGACAGAACAAAGAGAGATAAAGTCGGTAGCTATAATTGTCTTGTCGTCCAACTCTAGTCTTTGTGGGGCCTTCAATCATAATATAATTCGCATGCTCGCAGAAATAAGGAATAGCTATGCTGCTCAAGGAGTAAATAGTATAGCTATTTACCCCATTGGGAAAAAAGTGGAGACTTCCTTGACCAAAGCCGGAATTCCAATCGAAGGTTCTTATATAGAGCTAATGGATAAGCCCCACTTCGAGGGAGCAAAAAAATTGGCGGACTTACTTATCAATTCTTTCCTTGAAAAAACCTATGATAAGGTGGAATTGGTATACAATCACTTCAAGTCTACAGCGAGTCAGCCTACTCTAAGAACACAGTTTTTACCCCTAGATTTTCAAGCCAATACAGAGATTGAGACTCTCAAGCGTGTGGACAGAAAGGCCGAAAGGCAAATTGACTACATATTAGAACCCAGCAAGATTGAGATCATAGAATCGCTGATACCCAAGGCATTGAGGTCAAAAATATTTTCTATACTCTTGGATTCAGCAGCAGCCGAGCAAGCAGCCCGAATGATTGCTATGCAGATGGCTACAGAAAATGCCGATGTTATCTTAGAAGATTTAACCATACAATACAACAAACAACGCCAGCAAGACATTACCAACGAATTGTTGGACATCGTTGGTGGAGCCGAGGCCTGCAAGTAAATGATTTGTGAATGATTAGTGAATGATTAGTGAATGCAAGTTTTAAACCTTTTGTAGTGTGAAACGTCAAAGTATTGAAAAGTAACTTTGTGACATGTTGTAAATTAAATTTAGTATCTTACTTAATATCTTAACAAGATGAAAAAAATATCCTTATTTGCACTTATATTGGTGCTATCTTTGGCTTTTATGCAAGCCCAAAATCGCTCTGGAGGCTCAAGAATGACTGTTGAAGAGAGGGCAAAAAGTATCACTACATGGATGACTACAGAATTGGAGCTTCGCGACGACCAAATCGTAGCCGTCGATTCTATCAATCTTCTATTTACCAAAACTCAGCAAATACTCTTTCAATCGGCCAATGGCGACAGAGATAAAATAAGGGAGTCTATGAGTGGGCTAGAGAAACAAAAAGAGGAGGCTTTAGCTAAGGTGCTAAGCGACAAGCAACTAACAACATACAAAGAAAAAGCTGCGAAACTTTTAGAAGAGCGACGTTCTCGTAAAAATTAACTACCATATAAATTATAGCCCATATAAATTAGCTCCCTACTTGGTAGCTTCGTCCCTAAAAAGACGCAGCTACCAAGTAGGGAGTTTTTTGTATCCTCACATTTAGAGAATGATGATCAGTAGGAGAGTAATAATTACTTCTCCCTCATAAAGATATTGATGGGAGTTCCCCTAAGATTCCAATTTTTACGAATTTGGTTTTCCAAAAATCTCTTGTAAGGTTCTTTTACCCACTGAGGCAGGTTGCAGAAAAATACAAAACTTGGCACTTGCGTATTGGGGATTTGTGTGATATACTTTATTTTTACAACCTTCCCCTTATTTACGGGAGGCGACATCTTATGAACAATGGGCAATAGCACCTCATTGAGCTTGTGTGTAGGTATCTTGGTTTTCCTAATATCATAGACCTCTTTGGCAGTCTCTAATATTTTGAATATACGCTGCTTACTGGTGGCGGAAGCAAATATGATGGGAACATCCACAAATGGGGCTATCCTCTCATAAATTGCGCTCTCAAATTCGTTTATCACCTTTTGGTCCTTGCTCTCTACCAAATCCCATTTATTTACAACAATAACCAAGCCCTTGTGATTTTTTTGTATGATAGAGAAAATATTCATATCCTGAGCCTCAATACCTCTGGTGGCATCGACCATCAATATACAAACATCGGCGTTCTCTATGGCTCGTATTGAGCGAATAACGGAGTAGTATTCTAGGTCTTCGTTTACCTTTCCTTTTTTGCGAATCCCCGCAGTATCTACCAGATAGAAGTTGAGTCCAAATTTATCATATTTGGTATAAATAGAATCGCGGGTTGTGCCAGCTATTTCAGTTACAATATTTCTTTCTTCGCCTATAAACGCATTTATAAGGGAAGATTTTCCAGCATTGGGCCTTCCTACTACAGCTATTTTGGGTAGGTTGTCGTCAACAATTTCTTCTGCCTCATTTGAAAATTTGGATACCAACTGATCCAAGAGGTCTCCTGTGCCCGAGCCATTGACGGCAGAGATGCAGAAAGGATCACCCAAGCCCAATGAATAAAATTCGGCCGCCTGATAGTGCATTTCAAAGTTGTCGGCCTTATTTGCCACAATAACAACAGGCTTAGAGCTGCGCCTCATAACACCTGCTACATGCAGGTCGAGGTCAATTATCCCATTTTGAATGTCGAGCACAAAGAGTATAATGTCGGCCTCTTCCAATGCTACTTCTACCTGCTTGTTTATTTCAGCCTCAAACACATCGTCTGAGTTTACAACAAGCCCCCCAGTATCAATAACTGAAAAAATTTGTCCCAACCATTCAGCCTTTCCATATTGCCTATCTCTGGTGGTGCCAGCCTCTTCGTCAACTATTGCCTGACGGCTCTGTGTAAGTCTATTAAACAGGGTTGATTTGCCCACATTGGGACGACCTACTATCGCTACTATATTACTCATAATTTTCTTTTTTTCTCTTGGTTTTAATACTCCAAGTTCGTATGTATCGCCTTTTGCCCTTTTTGAAGTTTATTTAGACTATTAATCCAGTTTGTATCCATAACTTTTAAGGATATTGTCCCTGCTTCTCCAGTCTTTCTCTACCTTAGCAAAGAGCTCTAAGAATATTTTTTTTTCGAAGAAACGCTCAAGATCTTGCCTTGCCATTGTTCCTACTTTTTTTATTGCCAATCCCCTATCTCCAATTATTATTCCTTTTTGGGAATCGCGTTCTACTATGATCAGGGCTTTTATGTGCAGCAGTTTATCTGTTTCCTTAAATAGCTCCACCACGACTTCGGTGGCATAGGGTATTTCTTGCTGATAGTAGCGTAGTATTTTTTCTCTAATCACCTCGGTCACAAAAAAACGTGCAGGCTTGTCGGTGAGGGCATCTTTTTCAAAATATGGGGGCGACTCAGGGATATTTTCTTCTATCCTTTTTTTTAGGTAATCGATATTGAATTTGCTAATAGCCGATATGGGAATAATTTCAGCCTGCGGAAGTATTACTGCCCATTGCTCAACCAATTTTTCTAGCTTCTCTTGGTCGCCAAGATCTATCTTATTTATTACCAGTATTTTTTTAGCCTCAGCATTTTGTACCTTTTGCAGAAAAAAATCGTTCTTGTCTATTTGCTCGTAAATATCTGTTACATAGAGCAGCACATCGGCATCCCCCAGGGCAGATTGCGAAAAATTGAGCATAGACTCCTGCAATTTATAGTTTGGACGCAACACTCCTGGAGTATCGGAATACACTATTTGCATGTTTTCGGTATTTACAATACCCATAATCCTGTGCCTTGTGGTCTGAGCCTTGGCAGTGATGATGGATATTCGCTCTCCTACCAACAAATTTGTGAGCGTCGATTTCCCTACGTTTGGATTTCCTACAATATTTACAAAACCTGATCTATACATTATTTTTTTATTTGGGGTCATATCCCCATTTGAGATATACTGCACCCCATGTAAATCCTGCACCAAAGGCAGTCAAGATGAGCTTGTCGCCTTTTTTAAGTTTTGATTCCCAATCCCATAGGCATAGAGGAATTGTTCCGGCGCTGGTATTGCCATATTTTTCAATGTTTACCATCATTTTTTTAGGGTCGATACCCATACGATGCGCTACAGCATCAATGATGCGCAGGTTTGCTTGGTGGGGCACTACCCACTGAATATCGTCTTTTGAGAGCTTGTTTTTCTCCATAATTTCGGTGCAGGCATCCGACATCTTAGAAACAGCGTATTTGAATACCACCTTTCCTTCTTGCCATAGCGTATGCTCGTTTCTTTCTACCGTTTCGAGGGAGGCGGGATGAACCGAGCCTCCAGCCTTTTGGTGCAGATACTTAAATCCCGCACCATCGGCCTTAAGTATAGAATCGATTATTCCCAAGTCGTCGTGGGTAGCTTCAAGCAATACAGCACCGCAGCCATCACCAAAAAGAGGGCAGGTATTCCTGTCTTTATAGTTGGTTATAGAGGTCAAAACATCGCCCGAAAGCACCACTACTTTCTTATATTTGCCGCAAGAAATAAAACCAGAGGCTATTTCTAGGGCGTATATAAAACCGCTACAGGCAGCACTTATATCAAAGCATAAGGCATTCTTCATCCCCGTCTTTTCTGCGGTGAGGGCGGCAGAATTGGGAAATACATAATCGGGGGTGGTGGTTGCAAAGATAACTGCCTCTACATCCATAGGATCTAAATTGGTTTTTCTTATAAGTTCTTGCATGGCCTTTGTTGCCAAATAAGAAACTCCCACTCCCTCTTCTTTTTTAAGAACCCTTCGTTCTTTAATCCCGACTCTCGAAAGAATCCATTCGTCGGTAGTGTCTACTATTTCGGCTATTTCTTGATTGGTCATTATGTAGTTGGGTACATACCCTGCAACTCCTGTAATGACAGCATTTATTTTATTCATATCTTTTGAATTGAAAAGATTTTTAAAAAAAGTTACCCTAAAAAATTGTTTTAGGGCACTTTTTTTCTTGCATCATTTCTTAAACTTTGGCTGCCTTTTCGATAGCCAATTTTCCTCTGTAATACCCACATTCTCCACAAACAGTGTGGTAAATATGCCATGCTCCACAGTTTGCGCATAGCGCCATGGTAGGCATCAATGCCTTGTCATGCGTTCTTCTTTTTCCTTTTCTGGACTGCCCAGTTCTTCGTTTTGGATGTGCCATTTTGTTTTTATTTTAATTATTATCATTTTCTATCAATTTTTTTAAGCCATCCCAACGAGGATCACTTATTGTCTCTTGCTCAAGCTCTTCGCCATCATCATCGGTAATGATTATGATGTCTCCTTCTTTAGCAAACTCATCATCGCTGTCAATGATGTTTTTTGCTGTGTGCTTCTTGAGAACAGAGGCCATTTCTTTATTGCATTTGCCCGGGGCATGAACATGCTTGATAGGAATTGAGAGTACTATAAACTCATAAATAAACCAAGCCAAATTAATGACTCCTTCACCTATGGGGATTACGATAATTTCGTCGCTCTCCTCACAATACTCCTTTCCTAGCTTTACTATTAGGCGATTGTTGCAATTAAAAGGAAGATTCATATCCTCCAAACAACGGTCGCATGCTATGACTATGTTTCCTTGTATATTAAAAGAAAGTTCAAATATACCAACTTGTCGCTTGACATTTAGCACAAGCTTAACCTTCCCCTTTTCAACTTCTTCGCCACCAATATCATAAAAAAACTGAGTATCTATCAGATACTCAATCTCTTGAGTGTCTGACACCATGTTTTTTAAATCAACTTTGTACAAATCAAACTTACCCAATGTCTCTTAATTTAGTAAAAACATTGCAAAGTTAGGAAAAAAAATCAATAAGAGAAAACAAAACCCAAGTAAAAAAGATCTTAATGTTTTTTTAATTCTATTCGGAATGTAGTTCCCTTGTTAAATTCGGACTTTAAAACATAGATCTTCCCTTCTTGGTACGATTCTATAATCCGCCTTACCAAGGAGAGCCCCAGCCCCCAGCCTCTTTGCTTGGTGGTATAGCCTGGCTGAAATATGGCATCAAAATTAGATTTGGCTATACCTTTGCCGGTATCGCTAATATCAATTTTTATCCTTTTTTCTGTTTCAGCAATAACAAAAGACATCTTGCCCTTTCCATCCATTGAATCGACCCCATTTTTGATGATATTTTCTATGACCCACGAAAAGAGAGATTCGTTCATCATCGTAGATATCGGCTTGTCAGCAAAATTACACTCTATGGACACCTTCGAGGATATTCTACTCGACATATAATCTACCGCTGTGCGAACAACCTCGTTAAGATCCATGGGTTCGGGCCTGGGCTTTGACCCAATTTTGGAAAATCTGTCGGCAATGGTTTGCAATCTATGTATGTCTTTGTCCATTTCCGAAAGAAAGGAGGGATCAATTTCCTTGGTTTTCAAATACTCCATCCACGCTACCAAGGACGATATAGGCGTGCCCAATTGGTGTGCCGTTTCTTTGGATAGTCCCACCCATATCCTGTTTTGCTCGGCTTTTTTCGAACTGTTGAGAGCCAAGAAAGAGATTAGAATAAATATGGAGACCACCCCCAATTGTATATAAGGAAAAAGCTGGAGCTGCTTGAGTAAGCTGGAATCGTCATAATACACAAATTGGGAGGCTGTTTCGTCAAGTTTTAGTTCCAAAGGAAGGTGTGCTTGACGAAAATAGTCGATTTTCTTCTGAAGATATTCGTTTTGCCCTTCTTTGGGTGGGTTTATATTCATGTATTGAAGAATATTGTCTTGATCGTCGGTGAGTATCAGAGGTATTGTTGTGTTGTCGGTAGTGAAGTGTATGATTAATTTGTCGTAATCATTAAAAACATTGGGATCCATACCCGTTTCGGGGATTTGTGTTGCCATCAGTTTGACAGCTTCTGCCCAGATTTCGATTTTTTTTTGTTCCTCATCTGCCAACTGGCTCACAAGATTATTGGATACCAACAATGAGCCTATTCCGATAAAAATAGCGAAAAAGATAAAGAAGTATTTTGATTTTTGCTTGGACTTATATGGGCTTTGCATAGAGCTACTATTCAAGACTTAGTACCACTGGGCAATGGTCGGAATGAACTACTTGCTGCAGTATGGCTGCCGACTTTAGCCTATCTTTTAGGCTTGCAGTGGCTATGTGGTAGTCTATTCTCCAGCCCAAATTTTTTACTCTAGCCCCCGCCCTATAGCTCCACCAGGAGTACTGGTCTTTTTCGCAATTAAATTGCCTGAAGGTATCGACAAATCCCAAGTCAATAAAATCGTCGAACCAAGCTCGCTCTTCGGGCAAGAAGCCAGAGTCTTTGGTATGTCTTTCGGGTCTGTTGATGTCAATGGGCTTGTGGCAGATATTGTAATCGCCACAGATGATGAGGTTGGGGCGTTTTTTTCTCAATTCTACTAGGTAATTGGTAAAATCGGCAAGAAACTTCATTTTAAATTCCTGCCTAATGTCGCCTGTTGTGCCAGAGGGAATGTATACGCAGACTAGTGTAATGTCGCCAAAATCGGCTCTTATCACACGTCCCTCACTGTCGTAGACTTCCATGCCCATGCCTATTTCGTAGTAGTCGGCAGCATTTTTACTAAAAATAGCAACCCCACTATAGCCTTTTTTTTGTGCCGAGTGTATCAGGTGGTGCTTGTAGCCTATGTTTTCAAAATGAGAAGTCTCTATTTGTTCCGGCTGTGCCTTTGTTTCTTGAATACAGAACATATCAGGATTTTCTGCTTCAAGCCATTCGATCAGTCCCTTGCTGAGAGCCGACCGAATGCCATTGAGATTGTAGGATATTATTTTCATATTTATGCTTAGGGAATTAACGCATTAATAATAATTCATCATAATTCATCGTAATTCATCGTAAATGAATACTCCTTGATTATTTTACTCCAAATAGGTGTATCCATAGAGTCCCGAGCGATAATTAGACAAAAATTCGCGCCCTTCTTCTACCGATATTTTGCCCGCTTTCATAGAAGCTGTCACCCAGGTTTCTACCGTGCGCACCAGTTTTTTGGGGTTGTATTGAACATACTCCAATACGTCGGCAACGGTTTCTCCATCTATAATTTGCTCTATATTATAATTTTCTTTATTGACAGATATATGTACTGCGTTGGTATCTCCAAAAAGATTGTGCAAATCGCCAAGAATTTCTTGATAAGCACCTACTAAGAATACAGCAATATAATAACTCTCTTTTGCCTTTAAGGGATGTACTGGCAGATGGTATGCAAAATTTTTGGTGCTAATAAAGTTGTCTATTTTACCATCGGAATCGCAGGTAATATCTTGCAGTGTTGCCGTTCGCGAAGGTTTTTCGTCGAGGCGCGAGATGGGCATTATGGGAAATACCTGATCTATTGCCCATGAATCTGGCAGGGACTGAAATAGGGAGAAGTTGCAGAAGTATTTGTCGGGAAGCATCTTAGATATTTTGCGCAATTCTTCAGGAGCATGCTTGAAGTCGCCAGACATCTGGTACACTTCCCTGGCAATAGTCCAGTATAGCCTTTCTACCTGAGCTCTGGTTGTAAGGTCTAGCATTCCTAGGCTAAAGCGGTCGAGAGCTTCCTCTCTAATTTGCTGGGCATCGTGCCAAGTTTCTAGCAAACGGGCTTGTACCATTCCATTGTCCCACAATTCATAGAGCTCTTTTACCAATTCGTGAGAATCTTCAGGAAGGTCTACATCTTCTTCCCATTCGGGAAGGGTGGCCGTTTCGAGCACTTCAAAGATGAGTATGGAGTGATGGGCTGTGAGGGAGCGTCCGGATTCGGTGATTATATTAGGCTGAGGAATTTCATTCTTCACACAAGCATCTACCAATGCAGATATGGAATCGTTGACATATTCTTGTATAGAATAGTTCATGCTGCTCGCACTTCCCGAGGATCGCGTGCCATCATAATCTACACCCAATCCGCCGCCAATATCCACAAAATCTACGTTATAGCCCATTTTGCGCAGCTGCACATAAAACTGGGAAGCTTCGCGCAGGGCATTTTTTATACGCCTTATGTTTGTTACCTGGCTACCAATATGGAAATGTATGAGTTTGAGGCAATCTTCGAGATTATTTTGTTTTAGGAAATCAAGGGCTTCCAATAGTTCGCTAGAGGAGAGTCCAAATTTGCTTACATCACCTCCCGACTCTTCCCACTTCCCACTTCCTGCACTCGCCAGCTTTATGCGTATGCCAATATTGGGACTTATTTTCAGCTTCTTTGCTATTAGTGCAATTTGCTTGAGTTCGTTCATCTTTTCGACGACCAAGAAAATGCGCTTACCCATTTTTTGAGCCAGAAGTGCCAGTTCAATATAATTGGCATCCTTGTATCCGTTGCATATAATTAGGGAATCGTTGCTGGTATTGATTGCCAATACTGCATGCAACTCAGGTTTTGAGCCAGCTTCCAATCCAATATTAAATTTCTTGCCATGACTCACAATTTCTTCTACCACCTGACGCATTTGGTTTACCTTGATGGGGTATATTATAAAATTTTGCGCCGTGTATTGATACTCCATAGAGGCTATCTTGAAACAATTGGATATTTTTTCAATTCTATTGTCGAGTATGTCAGAAAAGCGCACGAGCAATGGGGCTGCCACGTCCCTAAGGACAAGCTCGTCCATCAGCTCTTTTAGGTCTACCGACGCACAGCCCTTCTTGGGGCTTACGGTGATATTCCCTTTTTCATTGATTGAAAAATACTCTAATCCCCAGCCATGAATATTGTACAATTCCGCTGAGTCTTCAATACGCCATTTTCTCATTTCTTTCTTTTTTTGTCTTTAGTAATTTTAATTAGAAGCAAAACTCATGCGAAATTACTAATAATATCAATAACTTTGCGTAAATTTTAAAATAATGAAAATAATGGACTTAAATAATTTTTTCGCAAAAGATAGAGGGCAGTTTTTCTTGCTAGCCGGACCCTGCGCTATTGAGGGAGAGGATATGGCAATGAGGATTGCCGAAAGCATGCTTCGCACGTGTCAGGATCTAGGCATAAGCCTTATTTTTAAGGGCTCCTACAAAAAAGCTAATCGCTCAAAAAAAGATTCTTTTACAGGTATTGGCAACCAAAAGGCCTTGGAGATATTGAGGAAGGTGGGGGAAAATTTCTCCATTCCCACGGTAACAGATATTCATGAGAGTTGCGATGCTGCGATTGCGGCAGAGTATGTCGATATATTGCAGATTCCTGCCTTTTTGTGTAGGCAGACCGATCTTTTGGTGTCGGCAGCAAAGACGGGGAAGATTGTAAATATCAAGAAAGGCCAGTTTTTGGCTCCTTCGGCAATGAAGTTTGCAGCACAAAAAATACTCGATGCAGGCAATACTAAGGTGATGCTAACCGAGCGAGGCACAACTTTTGGATACTCCGATCTGGTGGTAGATTTTAGGGGAATCCCCCAAATGCAATCTTTTGGCTTTCCTGTGATATTAGACGTAACACATTCTTTGCAGCAGCCCAATCAGGAGTCGGGAGTTACTGGTGGGCAGCCACACTTGATAGAGACAATAGCCAAGGCGGGCATTGCCGTTGGAGTAGATGGATTGTTTATAGAAACCCATCCAGAGCCTCTCAAGGCACTCTCCGACGGGGCCAATATGCTGCCTTTGCATCTTTTAGACCCCTTGCTAAGGAAGCTAGTTCGCATAAGAGAGGCCCTTGCTTAATTTTATTTACAAACTTTAGCATTACATTTTGCTCATTGTATTCTAAAAAACACTAACTTTGCAAAATATAATCACGGGGTTGACTGGTTTTGACAGCGGGAAGAAGTGATTTGTAAGCATGCAGTGCGTTGTTGGCTGGCACTATAATCTAGGACAACAAAATTTCAACTGGCGAAGATAACTACGCTCTTGCTGCTTAATCGAATTATAGTAGATAAAGCTTAATTCTGGCACTAGGTGCCGGAACGAGATATCACCCGGAAGCTCTGGCTTCGAAGCAATCCGAATTAGGTGGTACAGCAATATCGAAGATAGCTTAAAGTAAGCCTCGGGCTTTGAGCGAAATTAAGAGGATAAGGTTGGTGTAGGTGGCTTCGGTCTTGCACCAATTCGAAAACGAAGGCGAAGATAAGCATGTAGAAAGCAGGTTAGTTCCTCGTTTGGACGAGGGTTCGAGTCCCTCCAACTCCACAATAAAGGCTGATTATCAGCAAGTTATAAAAACCGTACACGCAAATGTACACAAAAGCACCTAAATTTAGGTGCTTTTTTTGTTTTAGGCTAAAAAAAGAAGTCCAGCTTTCGTAAAAGCTGGACTTCAACATTGTACCTGATAAAATAAGGCTTCGCAACAATGTTTGACAGATACATGATAAATTAGAAAACTAGCCGAATACCTGAAAGAATTGTTTTTATCCAATTTAATATTGGCACACGTTTTATATATAACAAGCCTATCGCAACAATAAGTAAAATATAAAAGATATATCGCCATCTGTATGGGTCAGGTGCTGGTGTTGATTCCTCCGTTCCGGACTGACTTGTGTTTGAAAGCATGGCTTCACTCTTTGAATTATCACTTTCCTTAGAATCTTTACTTTCACCTTTTTGCTCCTTGTTCGATTCAATCGTTGTTTGTTTAATTGATTTTATAGCTGCATTTTTAATGTTGCCGACATTTGACAAGTTTATTTCACTAACATTGTTTCCTTTTGGCTTGTCAATATTGGTGTTTTTGGAGGTCAGTTCACTTGGCGTGTCCTTTTCATTCAGGAAATTGGATGTCAGGTAAAATTCAATTTCAGTGATTGTTATTTTACCACTCTCTTTTTTTGTAGTATCAACTAACTTTTCCGTCTTTGAAGTTTCCTTTTCGGTTGATTCTATACTAGTGTGACTTGTGTGCAAAACTTGCACACTCTTTCGTGTACTTGCACACGAAATCATAATAAAGCAAAAAATAAATGGCAGTAATGTCCCTTTCATTTTATATGTTTTTGATAGATTCAAGGCGATTCAACCAACCTTTCAAGAACCGTTTGTTGGTATATTTAAGCAATTCATTTTCGGTCGCTTTGCGCCTAATTTTTCGTTCATACTTTGCAATGCTGCTTTCTGTTATCTCATTGAGAAAATCGACACGTGCTTTGTGAATGGCTTCAAACAATTGGTTTGGGTCTGCAAAATTGACGGCGGACAGCGTTTTGTTGCCAACTATTCCATCAGCTTGCACCCCAAGTACTCTTTGTGGAATGACAATACCATGCTTGCCTGAACACCAAACCCAATCAACCAAAATATTCGCAACTTTTTGACTTTGGATGTGGTCAGCTTTCCACTTGTCCCAATAATGTGGTTTCAATACCCTGTTCATAACATCATCGTTGGTAATCAACTTTAAATCTTGAACGTCAATATCGCCATCACCATTTTTGTCATATCCAACTTGTCGCCATGTGCCAATTGTTACACCTTTATTGGTTGCACCACCAGCATCTGCTGGGTCGTTCACAAATCCACCCTCCCATTTAAGAATAAAGGGTAATAATAATTTAACATTTGCCATTTTTGTTTCCTTTAGTTTTTTCTTCTTTCAAAAAATCGCTTAATCCGGGTATTTTATTAACCCATTCAACAGCAAGTATATAGTGCATGAACTTGAGGAAGCGATTCTCAGGGAAAAGAATTAGTATATTTTCTAGGTTACTTACACATTCAAACCATGTAGCTGACCAAACGGCAACATTTAGTATGCTCATAAAAGTGTCAACTTTTTTTAAAGACAAACCTAGCAGAACTATTACAGCGAACGTCCCAAGGTAGCAAAAAGCCTTAGCAAACCCCCAACGTGCCTTACTGCTTTGAAATCCTTTGCCTTGCTTCATAGATGCAAGAAATCCAGTAATAAAATCTGAAATAAAGAAGAATATAAAAAGTACAGCAATGCCAAGTAATTCGTGAGAATATGCCAACACTGCACCTATTATATAAATTAACCAACTGTATACAATCGGCAGTATTTTATCTGTACACATAATTTGAAAAGTCTTTAACCAACATTGTTTCTACATCTTCTGTAAAAATTAAATACTCTTTATATTTATCAACAGCGGTTATATCAACTTTGACTCCCAAAACATGTTTGTTGTAGGAGTTAACAAGCTTTAATTCTGCCGATTCGTCAACAACTGACCGAATGATAGCTTTTTTCAACATTGGTTTTGTAAGCGCATCCCAAATACGTATTTCGCAACAAGTCCAACCAATTTTGACTTGTTTCTTTTGCCCCTCAAGGATACCCATTTTAGATTCTATGTTGAATCGATAGATGTTAGAGCCGTCATTATCTCTTTCAAACACAGATGGCTTGCCATGCACAAGGTCACAATTTGCGTTTGGCGCTATTGAATTTAATTCCATAAGAAATTTTTTTTTGAATTTTAGACATTGAATTTTTTGAATCACAAAATTTGCACCACCTCAGGAATAAAGCAAAGCCTAGAACCCATGTAGGGATAAAGACTTGATTCAGTACTATTTATAGCTACGCATGCTAGCCCTGCATCTGCACCACCATATAACACACCACCACCAAAAGATGGACTTAATTCATATACACCGCTTGAGGGTGTGTCTGTATAGAATATATCACAGAAATATGTGGTTGAACCTGCACCTACTGTTAAGGGTACTATTTCACCATATTCACCCAAAATAATTTCCTTGACATACCCAACGGCTCGTGGTAAGTATCCACGCAATTCATAATTTGTAATGCCTGAACTTGTATAGTTGGCAGGGTTGTCACAAACATAAAATTCTGATACTCCCTTGTCTGAATCAGCATATGCCATACATTTACAACCATCTGTCCACTTCCATAGATGGCCGAAAATATTTTCGACCCCCCGATATGATGGAACATTTGTTGTTCCTATTTCACCGTATTCGAGGGGCATAGTGTATGTCACAATTCCCGTCTTGTTTCCAAGTTTGTTTGTAGTTCCGCAAGGAATACAGGATATACTGGTAGAGCTCAAATTTGTAACGCCATTACTCAAGCCTCCCTGACGGTACCCATTACTTGTCAATTGCGCATTGAAGTTGTCTTGTGAGTTGAAATTGGCATATTCCACGGCATAAAGCCACCATAATTTACGGTGAATATGATAGGTGTTGCAATTCCATTCAACTGAACCACGATTTCGGGCATACTTACGAAAATCGGTTAGAGAAATGTTCGTTGCAGGCTTACCAAGAAATGTTTTGCCACCAAAATCGTGTATTTCCGAATTATTGCCACCTCTGAAAGCAGCAGTTTTGTTTACAACGCAAGCAAGCTTGCTTGTTGCTCGCTCAACGGTTGCTTCGTATGCAGAAACATAGTCTTTTGACCACTTAATAAATCCGGGCAATGCTTTGTCAGACATCAAGCAACGGCGTTTATTTCCATCTGCTTCAAATCTAACGTAGGTGTCAGGCAATTCAACCATCACCATTCCGTGCGAACCGTCAAGGTTTGCAGCTGTCGAATTGTCACGCAAGGTCGAATTATTGGCATCCAAATAATAATTTACCTTTCCGTCATCCGTTAATATGCAACGCCGCATCCTTGATTGAACTGGTAATGATTTGTGCAATTCATCTTTACCTATACGGGTTAGTTTAGGATTGGAAACGGTGATATCCCATTCCACCCCGTAAAAATCATCGAAAGCAAATTGGGATTTAATTTGCCCCATTCCTATTAAAAGACCCATAATATAATTGTTTAATCGTTAATACCCCCATTTAAGATTCAAATCTGACAATGAAGTTTGTTTCACCACCTTGACAATCTCAGGATTCCATCCGACTTCAAAAGTTGTTTCTACAAAATCATCATCTTGCATTCCAGCAAGTTGTATTTGCAAAATTACAGGTTGCAAACCGTCATTTTTGATATTAAAACATTGTCCATCTGTCAATGAGAAATCATTACTTTGTAAGTTTTCAATAACTCCCATTCTTCCTATTTGGGCTGATACCATTTCGCCAGACCTTGTTGTATTCATAATTTTATTATTTTTTGTAAAAATACCTATTAATGTATTATAGTAATATACTTCTTAAGAACTTAAGTATAACTTTGTTTATTGTGTTTATAGCCACAATGGTTTATTTTACCTCCAATTATTGTCATGGAATGCTCCTGCAAGCCACCCCCTCCCAAGAACCTCGGGTGCTTTTGGGCTCTGAACAGCTGCTACACATACAAAATCACGCACGTACCCGCCAAGAAGAGGAACTCTTACGCCGTTTGCAATGATGTATACCTCTGGGCTGCCGTCGTTTGCATTAACAACAGTTACGCGCTTACCTGTAAATCCTAAAAGCTCATAAGTAACAGGTTTGAAAACATTAATAATAACCAAATCGACAGGGAAGGCTGTGGCATCCAGCTCCCAAGGATTTTGCGGGGCGTCCCCATACAAATCAAGCTTGTAATACGGAACACCTTGGTCAGAGGTGTATTTTGTAAAATTTCTACCTGCATTTTTCGACTCGTCGGTAAATTGCCCGCTAATCACATAATAACCCCAATTGCCATCGTCTTTCATGTACAACGTATTGCTATAGCGCGTACCAAACCCTCCTCTGCACCATATGTCGGAACTCAAAAATCGCAAGCTACGCTTCTCTATACTATGAGGACCTTGATGTTGAATGTCGCCGTCGATAAAATCCATTATGCCATATTTAGAAAATGTTATTCCTGCCACTGCAACGCCTTGGTCATTAAGGCAATCTAATCGCTTAAAACTCCCTGTAACCCCTGATATTTTGCCTGTAAATGTACCCGAAGTGGCCTCTATTTCACCTTTAACCGTTGCTCGCTCCATAACAACAGAACCATCTTGCATGACTCTAAATGGTGCGGTATCTCTATTTTCAAATGAAGCACCAGCCCAAAATCGCACGGATGTCTCCTCTATACCTTTCCCCGTAATCCCTGCTACTATTGAATAATCCTTAGTGCCTACAAGTTCTACGGTTCCTGCAGTTACAATTCCTTTATCTAATTCTACTTCTGTATTGTCGTAATGAGTTGCTATTACCCAATGGGTAGTAACATAGCTTCCTATTTCCCTTTCGGTAATGCAACGAAATAAATCTTGTCCGTCTAGCCACAAATCCCCAATGTCATAAGGGGGGTAAGGCGTGGCGGTAAATACCCTTCGTTTTCCGTCCGCCGTATCCTGGGCTTTACTTGCTACATCATAGGCATCAATTGCTTTTTGGTCTTCAATTTTCACCCACATGTGACTTGCTGAATACCGATGCAAAAGATTTGTGGTGCTACTATACCACATATCGCCTACGTGTTTAGCCTTAATGGCTACCGTAGTCCAAGTTGTAGCCGGATCGGAAGGTTGAAACCAGCTTTCTATTTTTCCATCTATTTGGTCTAGCAAATCGGAAATGGTGGAGCCGTAAGAACCTGTTACAAAGCTTACTAGGGCGGCATCATTTGTATAATAGCTTGCTTTTTCCCAATCATAACTATTATAACTACCTGTTAAACGTGTAATCTTACAGCGCATAATATCCCCGCTTGCGCCTTGTACCCACAAATCGCCTATTTCGTAGGGGGTAGGGGGTGTTGTAGTGAAAATTCTATTTTTATTTTTAGCCAAACTAAGGGCTTCGTTTGCCAACGCAAGGGCTTGGGCTAATTCTGTATCCCGTAATTCTTGCCACTTATATACGTTTCCTTCTTTAACCCAACGCCAAACCTTACCCGTAGAAGTATTATAAAACAAATCTCCTAAATGTTCTTCCTTTAATTGTCCCGTATTCCAAGTATTAGCCGGGGCGTTGATTGTAGTAGGGTCGTATGTTTCAAAGAATTGTTCTATTTGCCCGTCTAATTGTGCTTGTATTTCGCCAAGAACACCGGGTAAGGTATTATTAATATAATCCTTTGATTCTCTTGTCATTTCATCAACGTCCGCAACATCCTTTGGTGTTCCATCGGAAGAAACAAATTTAATTTTACCCCCAATTTCCCCCTTATCCAAGTCGAAGTAGGTATTACCTCCCCCGCTACTTTCAATACGCCCCGTTTTGATGAATCTCCCATTTATCGTGGAGAATCCGTACGACAATGCCACTGAACGGGCTTTCAATTCAACAGCCACCGAATTTACAACGCCCACCCAAAAATGATAAAACGCCGCAGCTTGTTCGACTTTGATTTGTTCAATTGAAAAAATAATTGAACCAGCCGTTCCACCCTTGGCGCACTTGGCATAAATGTAATATGCTTGTGTGTCTTTACTAAAAGTGGTTGTGTTATCTGCCAGCACCCATGAACGTGCTGAATTTTCATCGATGGTGTAATGGGTTAATACACCGCCCTGTACCCTCATTAAATTTTTATCTCCATTAAAATTGGGCTGTAATACGGTATTGGTCAATCCAAATTGCATTGACTTAGCACCTACAGACAAGGCAATTGTATCTATAGATTCAGGCTTTATTTTATCAGTATAATAATCACCCTCAGGGTCGAATACCATGTTCAAAACTTCACGTGATGAGCGCCAAGTGGCTCGTGCCCTTGTAGGGTCTTTTAAGTTGTTTATTGACAATACGTTATCAATATTTGTAAGCTCTGAAATAACACGATTTGTGATATTGGTGGTAACGGTGTCCGAAATGGTCAAAGAGTATCTATACTCATCGATTAAATCCCGTTTGAAACCCTGTATACGTACTGCTTTTTCCACGCCAATATCGGCATCTTTTATTTGAACATAATCTCCTACCTTAAAGATATTTACGATAGAACCATTGCCAACAATTTTCCTTAAAAAAGAATCGTCCAACTTCAATCCGTATTGTACTTTCGGCTGGCAATTTTGATTGTAATATGTTTCACCAGCATTAGCCAGTTCGCTTTCTGCTTCTGCTTCAAATTCAGGGGGTAAAGCAACGTCAATCAACTTATACTCGTCGTTGGGGGCGAATTGAAATGCTGCAGAGCTCGCATTAGGAAACGCATCGCCCCTCTCATCAATTAATTTAACCAATGTAAAAGCACGGCTTATATGGTCATAGGAATGCACATCAAATTCATATCCAGCAAGATTCCCAGTATTGAAATGAATCTTAGCCGAAACGCCAGACAATAGATATTTAGTTGTTTTCCCATCAGCCTCTGTAGCGTTCAAATCAAACATGCTTACATCAACGAACTTCAATACAGAACCACTCACCAATGCCGTAACCTTTCCTGTTCTTTTTGGAAAAATGTCGTCAAAATACTTAGTTGCTTCCCAAATACCGTAATTTGCAAGGGCATCAGTTTTTTCAATATACGATTGTCCTTTGTTTTTGCCCGCCAAGCAAAGTCGCTGAGCTCTATATTTAGAAGTGATATTTTTACTAGAGCCATATACTTTAAGCCTTGTAATAATGTTTGAGGATGATACATTTTGCCTCTCAAGTTGAAAAACACCTTTGCCTTTGCCATACTCAAAAATAAATGGAAATATTTGTCCGGCCTTGCGAAAATGAATTGTATTTACCCCGTCTATTTGTTCAATTTCAAATTCAGTATCAAACTCCGTACAGAGTTTTTGCAAAACAGACAAGCAATTATCTGTTTCTCCAAAAGTAAGCAGTTTGTCCGAATCAGTTTCAGGGCATTCACCCAATACCCACTCGCTCGGCATTACTCTTTTGGCATTCGATATTAATACACTTGCGAAGCGCTCCAAGTCGCCAATCAAAGAGTCGGCTTGTACATCTTGCAATTGACTGCTAGTGGTGTCTATGGTCAAATCATATGTTGCCCTAGCTAAGTCATATTGTATGCCCTCAAATTCCAAATTATAAGAAAAATGGTGAGCCCCCGTTTTACTCACCCTCGGTAAACGATTAATCTTATATGCTTTGCCGAACACTAAGATGGTATCACCAATCCCATAGTCTTGCTTAAATGGTGATTCCACATTTATATTTACAACATCAGCTCCCAGTAATGCTACGTCTTGTGATGCCGACTTTATTGCCGTTACTGCCTGTTTGTTTTGTAGAGGCACTTTTACGCCGTTTGGCTTAGTTATTATAATTTGTTCCATACTATTATTGAATTTGTTGAGAATAAATAAATTTCGTCTATGCAGCCAGTAATAATTACAAAAAAATCGCCTCTGTCCGTGTAATTATGTTTTAGAGTCAAGTTTTGACCTGAGATGTCAAAATCAGCACTTCCGTCACCCCAGTATATATTTACCAATTTCTCAGTTGTGAAAGTGATTGAACATAGTTTCGTAGAATCTCCAGCACTAATGTGCTTCAAGACACGCTTCACTGGTTCAGGCTCAATCAATTTCAATTCAAATGTTCCAATCATCATTGAGTCACTCCATTTTTTTACAAGGTTTATTTCGTCCTTGCAATACACCTCATATACGAGAGGCTTAACAGGATGAACGTCAAGCATTAGTCTCTGTGTCCCTTTTTTGTCAAACAACTGCTCAAACTGAGAGGATTGGGCAATGAAATCACTTTTATTGTCGGCCTTAATAAAACATGACAATGTGATTTCACGAGGCTCATAGAACTTATGGTTAAGGTCGACCGCTTCGCCGTGGTAATTGTCCCAAGACACTGATGCCATCGATTTTAGTTTAGGGCGGCTTACCACTCCTTTTGAATCAGACACAAAAACACCATATTTTCTAAAATCAATGCCATCAATTAAATATGACTGATGATATTTATTTGTAAAATCTTCGTATAATTCTTCTCGTGTCAATGCTTTATTATATACCTTAACATCGTCAAGTAGCCCCAATCCATAGCTACCTCCGTAGTAGTCTTGGTTTAACGATATACCTTTCAGGGTACTTGAGTTACTCAAAGTCTTCACTGGAGAAGAATTTACGTAGAAATTGAAATTGCCAGCCTGTTTTGTTAATGCTAAAAAAACCCAAGTATCAGGTCTCGCCCCTATAATTAGGTCAATAGAATTGTTTGACCCAGAAAAAAGCAAAACCCAAATAAGCTTGCTAGGTGAACCGCATTCGATTTCACCTCCTTTTACCCACGCTGACAACGTGAAATCACGGTCGAAATTAGGCAAGACGAATTTTGAAACTTCGCATGTATCATTGCCTTTGAATTTTATAGCGTTGCCATTTTTACCAGCTGTGAATTGCGCACCATTCACATGTCCGTCTGCTCTGGAGGGGCTGTAATCGTAGGCTATAGTAGAGCCGTCGCTTTCATCGAATGGCAGATTTAAAATGATGTTGTTAGAAAGCATATCAATATGTTTTTTTAATCTTTTCAACTATTTTTATTACGCTACAATCATTTTCGTAGGGCACTATTGTAGCTCCCATATACCTATTTACGCACACTTTAGCCCTATCGTGTGCCTGAATATTAATGATGGCATCATCGAATACGTCAACCATAATGAAAGCATCATCCTTGGCAATGATGGTCAATTCGGAAGTATGTTTGACAAATATTTCAGAGCATCCGAAACCAGTTATTTCAATACTTCCCTTGGTGCTGCCAAGAGACACGCACTTGGCGATATTAACCAAGACTATGCGGTCATCCAAGAATACCCCAAGAGACTCCATTACGCCCTTGAAATTGGCACGTATGTATTCATTGCTTGGGTAGTCGTTGGAGAGGCAAAAATCAATACCTTTGAGGTACATATGAACCATCTGTTTTTTATCTTCAAGCCCCTTTAATTCGGCAAGCCAAGACTTGCAAATTCCTTTACACTTAGCTTCTTTTGCTAGTTCTTTTGATATTTTCATATTCTTGTTTTTAATTATGACAAACCCTGTGACCTCAGGGGGTCGCTTGATGCTGTCATTTTATCATAAATATTTTTAATAAATTTGGTATTATTGTCAATAGCGCCTGTATTCCTGTCAATATTTGCCAAGTGAAAAAGCTGCTGCCTCATAACTTCTATTGATTGGATTTGATTGATGCGCATGGCATTTATTTGACCCCCAAGCATAGACGCTGTTTCTTCTGTAACACCTTTAACTGCCCCTGTCAGAGAAGTATCCGAATCAGGCATTGAAACGTCTTTAAATAATTCTGAATAACCCTCTAATTGTCGGTTAAATCCATTGGATATGTCAGCAACTTGTGCCTTGAATCGTGCAATTTCGGCATCTGTCAAACCATCAAAACTAAAATTTTCTTTGTTTCCACCCATTGATTTATACAAGTTGTCCAGCGCACCTTGTAATTGTGTTTCAAGAAAATTCTTTTTCAATTGGTTTAATACCGCTTGTTTTATTATCTTGTCGGTGGTCGCTCCAAAGGCTTCTGCAGCACTTTCACCCTTGCCAAAGGCATTTACTAAGGCATCACCTAATTCATCAGCAAAAGACTTTCCTGTTGTTTGCAAAACATCATTAGCAATACTTTCAATTGTATCTTCAATGGCATATCCAAGTTCTTTCAATTGTTGGTTCAATTGTTCTATTTTAGCATGGTCAGTTTTCTTTTTACCGCCCTCTGCATCTATCATTTCTTGCAAATGCTCCTTTTGCTTGCGCATGTTATCGACGGATGCCTTTTGATTGTCATAAACAGAAGACCCCAATGCCTTATCGACTGCACGTGAAAGGTCTTGATATGAAGATTCCAGTATCTTAAGAGCCTCGGCATGTTTCTTTATTGCTTTTTCTGCATTTCGGTCTTTTGAGTTGAACAAATCAAAAGCCGATGTCAACAAACCGATACCACCCTGAATAACAGACAGAGGATTGCCAGACGCAATGCCTATTGCCAGCTGACTTGCACCCTCAACTATTCCACTAATGTCATTTATTATTGTTTGAGTTTCCTCATCCATTTGAACCCCCATCTTTTCCATGCCGCTAACAACGGCATCTATTGAACCTGAAAGCAAGTCGGTAGCGGATGATGCGCTTTCAAACATATTGGTCAATGCTTTTTTCTTGCTTTCGTCATCGGCGGCTTTAGAATAATCTTTGATAGAAGAAACAAGGGCTTTGAAAGGATTACGTTCTTTTATTTCACCTTTTATTTCCTGAATTTTATTCTTGATAGTTTCCAAGTCTTTTGGGTCAAATTCCACACCAAGGAATGCGGATTGCCCCTCAATCATCGCCAATAATTCTTCCAACTTTTTGGTTGAAATTTCATCAAGATTTCCAAACATCTTTTCCCAATTTGGATTAGATTGCATTTCACCCAGTGCAATACCTGAAAGGGCTTTGGCTTGTGCCTTATTCAATTCTTCAATCAATTCTTGATTGCCATGTTCTACTGCTTTTTGGCGTTTTTCATCAAATTCATCAATGATGGCTTGCTTTTTTTGCTCAAAGGTGGCGTAGTCTTTCAACAATGAAGTGTAGTCAGTGTCGCCACCATTTTGGGTTTCCCTTGCATGCTGCTTTTCTTGATTGGCAATAACCTTGTCGATTTCCGTACGTTGGGCATCAGTGGTGGCTTCTGAGCGGCGTTTTTCAAGCAGCTTTATATCGTTGGTGAATTGTTCTTCCAGCTTTATTTTTCTTGCTAAATAGGATGAATATTTTTCCAACAAAGCGTTCGTTTCTTCTTCTGCTTGCTTGACAATGTTTTTTTCAGCATCATCCAAAGTTCCTTTTTTGGAATTATCCAATTCCGTTCCATCATTAGCCAACATTTTGCGTTTTTGTTCAATTATGTTCAGCATTTCCATTATTGAACGAGCATTGTCCAATTGTTCTGACAGTTCGGTATTGAAAGACTCCAAAACAGTCTTCTTGGTTTCCTCTGAAATTTGGTCATTCAATGTGCGTAATTGATTGTTTTGGGTCTTGGTTCGGTTCGCCACGTCAACGGAAAGGATGGTTTCACGCTGCATCTTCAAGTAATCAATGTATGTTGAGCCTTGCTTCAACAAGCCCTCAAATTCTTTGTTAGCAGCTGTAACCAATACCTCATCAGCTGAATTTACCCATTTCATAAACCTTTGGTATTCTTTTTTTTGTTTTTCCAACTTATCCAAGAATGGGTCTTTTGATTTGGACGAGCCTCCATCAATACTAGTTATTTTCTTACCAGTGATACCCTCTAACTGTTTTTGCAAATCAGCTATTTCTGCAATATCTTTCTTATATTCATCATTATTTGCAAGCAATTTCAATGCAGCTTGTTTTGCCTGTATAGCTTGTTCGATAGCACCAATTGTACCATCGTTATATGTATTTACTGCAGCAACACCAAGCTCCGTCATGTTCCTTAAGGATTCCGATTCTTCTAAAGCGGCATTTTTATAACCCAAATTTATTTCTTTCCTCAGGTCTTCTAATTCGTTTTTCTTGTTGGTTTTTGCATAATTTTCCGCTTCGTAAGATGAGCCACCACCAAAAGAGCCACCACCAACAAGATACGTTTTTCTATCACTCATCTTGCCTATTTCGGCTTCCAACTCCATTTGCTTCTTGATTTTCTCAGTGGATTGCTGAACGTATATCATTGCCTTTGCTTTTGCAATTTGAGCTGCAATAAACGCTTCTTTACCCGAATTGAGAACCCTTTCAGCATCCGCAACATCATTTACGGAAACACCCAATTCGTCAAATGCCTTTTTATTTTCCAAGACAAACTTTTTCTTGGCATCCAAGTCATCACCCAATTGATTCCATTTCAATGATAGATTTTCAATTGCTGCAATTGGTTTGTATGCAGTTTCAATCATCGCCTTGTTAAATTCTTCTTGAGCCTTAGCAGCCTCTCTTGCTTTGCTCGAAAAATAGGAATACAGCCCAATCAATGCGGATATTCCCGCAAGTATCCATCCGAAAACAGGGATTGATTTGATGGCAGCCCCGACCATGCGGAATGCACCAGCAAGACCAATATTGGCGATAGTTCCTGCTGCTGCTGCTGCTGCCTGCCCACCAGTTGCAAGAGTATTAGCATTATTAGCAACTATATTGCCTGAAACTGCTGTATTATTAGCCCTTTTAGCCGCCGTATTAGCGTTTGTAGCCACCGTTTCGGCGGTTTCTACAACAGTAGCCTTGGCTACTAACCCAGTCCACCATTTTTTTAAACCATTGAGTGTAACTTGCTGAAATGCTGAATCTTTGTTCAGTGTTTGCGAAACTTGCTGCATACCCATAGTAATAGCCATCACGGACTGAACCTTGACCATTATTTTTTGTAAATCTTCATTTTCGCCAGCAAATAACGACATTGCACCAGTTGCTGCAGAGAACCCACCTGCCAAACCCGACAAACCTGTGATGACTCCTTGAAATCTTGACTCATCGTTTGCCAAAATTCTTCCTTGTTGTGCAACATCTCCTTGAATATCGGTAAGTCGCCCCAACTCAATAGCAAGTCTCCTGTAGGCGTCTGATTGCTCATCAATACCTTGGTCAACCAAGGTCATCATTTCTTCTTTCAGTTCTTTGATTCTACTCCTGAAAGAAACATGTGCACTTGCACTTTCTTCAATCTTCTTGCGTTCTGCTTCTTGTTTCCTCTCGACTTCCGCTAAGGCATCAGCCTGTTCACCTATTTCTACCAACAATTGTTTGCGAATGGTGATTTCGCCTTTGATGGCATTTTGTTTTTCAGTAAAGGCTCTGTATTCATCATCCTTTCCCAGCCTGAAAGAATTGCCAGCCACTTCACCAAGGCGAGCATATTCTGTTTCAAGTTCACGTAATGCGGCTTGGTGAGTATCAGCCATCTTATCAATATTCTGAAAGGCTCTGTTTATGTCGTCGGCTGTCTTTCTAAAAACAGCATCCATTTCACTGCCACCAGCAACGCTTGCATCAGAGAGCCCCTGAATACGGCGCATTGTTTCGTTGATTGCGCTATTTAACTTCTCGTTATCTAATGTGGATTCAAAATGTAGTCCACCACCATCTATTTCAGCCATATTACATCAAGTTATTTACGTAATTCAAAATATCACCTGTATTATTTTCAGTCAATGCAATTTCCTCATCTTCACCCGTTTTGTCTTCAAAATTAGGTGCATCAATCATCATACGCTGCACTATTGACCAAGCAATGCCATTTGTAAGGTATTCCAATGTCCATCCAAAATGCGAACATATTGCACCACGCCGACCATGAGGACTGTTTAAACCTCTTTGTTTGGCTCTATCCGAATCGGCATTGTTGTCCGGTCGGCGGACATCAATCGAATAGAGTTCATAAAATCCCCAAGGTTGCACATGGCATTGATAAGGATATACAATTGGTATAATTTAGATGGCTTGATTGTACGTGCAAACAATGCTGTTAATTGTTCCAATTGCTCAACATCTTCAACATATCGCACAACACCATTTCGGGTGTATTTAGGAATTAAATAATCAGAACCAAGAACCGCCAATGCCACAACCTTGGCACATCGAATAGAATGCTTGCCAGCAAGCGTCCTAGCCATCTGCAATCCGTCATCTGATTTCATTTGAGATTCGTCCATCTCAAACTCAATCCATTCACAAGAAAGGCGGTCAAGCGTTCCCAATGTTAGTTCTTCAACCTTAAATTTCTTCTTAACCTTAATTGGAATACGTCTTTTAATAAAGCTAAAAAACACCCTTTTTTCTTCAAATTCGGTATCTTCAAGCTCGAATGTTACGCCCTTGTTTATCAGGGCATTTAATTCGTTTCTTTCTTGTTCTAGTGTTTTTATTTCATCCATAAATGTTATTTCTTACAAGAAAGCCCCGAAAACACTTTGGTCTTGGGGCTTTCAATATTCATAATCCTACCATTCATAATGAATAGTTAAGCCTTTGGTACACCTCTTATTGCTTTTCCTGAGGCAACCGCTAAAGGGGTAACCACAAATTCTACAAGAAAAATACCCTTAGCCGACATATCAGCATTAATGACAGCCTCAATATCAGCATTAGGTATCTCGAAGTTTAAACCCTGCTCTGTTTCAACAAGAACTGATTTGTTCGCCACCAATTCGTCACCATCATAAGCCCATGACTCCTCACCCTCCAATCCTGATGCCACACCACCAACGTAGTCGGCAAGCATCTTGGCATCAGCGTCCATTAGGGAAAATGTTAATTTTGGTATTTTCCGACTCTTTTTGCGAATTTCAGGAGCTGCTTTGCCCTCCTCGAAGTGCTCCGTAACATCGGCTGCATCTTGCCCAATTTTACAAGTATCCTTGTATGTCTTACCAATTTTGGTAAGAGTTCCCGGCATTGTTCCGGTTGGTGCGGCTGTGCCTACTTTTATTACACTAAGCCCAAGTGTTATAAGTCCCATATTTAAAAAATTTAAATTGTTTGTATATTCCATGAAATGCGGATGTTCACATAGTGTTGTTTTACGCTCGGTTCAGCCAATGTGTATTGGCTTTCGATGGTAAATAACAATCCGGGAATTTTTGCGCCTCTCAATATTTTCATTGTCTTTTCAGACAAAACTTTTAATCGTAATCGGTTTGATTTAGATTGCTGTTTGTTATTAATCTTAACCAACATATCAGGCACATAGATGTTCACATTTGAAGTTCCTAACTGTGGGTGGTAGTCTTGGGTTAAGTCAATGCTATTAATCACCACATCCTCATCTTGTGAATCATCAGGTCTGTCATCACCCAAATAAATATTTCCACTAATGGCATTTTTTATTTGGGAATTAAACAATATGCCATATAAAATAGAATCCGTATCAAATGTTTGTTTCATTCTGCCGCTCTTTTAATATTAGAAACCAATTTTTCAAGCATCCTTGGCAATGTCCTTTGTGCTAAATGTTCAGCTGACGCAATTACATCACGACCTTTTGACTCAAGATATAAAGCATAATTCATTCCTGCCGTAACAATAAGGCAAATTCCTTTGCTTGCCTCACCTACTTTTATTGCCAAGGCTTCGCCTGTCTTTGCCCCCTCTGAACCATTCGATACTGTGTCATACATCCTATGAACTGCAACACCATCATTGAAAACCATATACCCAATTGACGAACGTAAATTGCCTGTTTGGTCTTCAAATCCCTGCCCTGCAGGAACACTTCTTGCATGTATTACACACATTTCGCCAAGGATTTGCAATCTTTCAATCTGCTTGCGTTCAATCTCATCAAGAAATGCTTGGAAACGCTTTTCGACATCAGCTCGTGTAAATCGTGGTGTTATAGCCATAGCCTTGAATGTAATTGCGCAGCATCAAATTTCAACACCGTGCCTTTTATTCGTACATCAGACACATCGGGCTTGTTCGATATGAAAACCATTGTGCCAACATCAACACCTTGTGCCCCCTTTGGTAATTGAATCAAAGAAGCGAAAATATGAAAAGTTCCGCCAGCAATTTGGATTTGAGAACCACGACCGTTTGTTTCTTCACGGCAAGTTGAAATCAACTCAATGCTTTCACTTGCTTGTGTCCAGTTCCCATTTTCATCTTGCGTGGATTCTCCACCAAGAACGGCAAATAAATAATGTGGATATTGCTGTATCATTACCATGAATTTGAACGGTTACGAACTTTAGGCCGACCAACCAACACATTTTCCTTTCCCAACTCATTGCACAATGCGCTGTAATACATCTTTACAGCTTCCATATTCCACGAAATAGAATATCCACCCTCAGATACATTTTGCGTTGCTCCTTTCAACACAATAGACATGCGGCTGTACACCGCATTGTCACATACTAAAACATCAGCGGTTGAATCAGCATCAATTAAACTTTTCAAAAGAATAATCTCAATATCATCTTCTGAAACGTTCAACCCGTTCAATGATTTGGTCAAGTATTGTTTGTTTGTCATTGCCATAGTTTAAAATAAAAGCAGACACGCTTAAATGCCCGCCATTTATTTAGTTTTTGTTCCAAGAAGTTGCATTCACTTGCATAAGAACCGAGCGCCCAGCCAAGTTCCATGCAGGAAACAAGTTTGCAATTCCCTCAGTAATTTCTTTTACTGGCGATTCGTGGGAATACTTTTTGATAAGAGTATGCCCGTGCATTATCTTTTCAGCAACACTGCCAGGCAATTTCTTGGCATCAATAGGTCGTTTCCAATATGTATTGCCAAGAACCTTGCTTTCAGAGAACAAAATCACATCATCTTCAAATGGATTTGAAGTGGTGCGTGTTCCGTCAGCAAGTTCAATGGTAATATCTTGGTCAATCAAAACCACTTGCAAGCCCTTGAACGTTTCAGAACGGTTCGACAAGTAAGCATTCACGGCTTGCAAGTTCGGAGCATCTTGGGTATTAGCCATGTTCTGAACAAAACTTGCACAACGCTTGTAAACCTCATCTTGTGCAGCTAATTTTTCAAACGTGGAAACATTCATAAATGCAAACTTATAATTTGCACCATACAATGCTCTGCCAAGCTTTAAAGCTTTGGCAAAATCCTTTGTGAAAGGCTTTCCAGCAGTTCCGGATGTGTACGAAGTATCCACACCGACTTTTTGTTCCGACGGAATCATATAATCCACGTCGTATTCGGTTACAACAGCAGCGTTGTTTGAGTTTGTAAACTTCACCTTGCCTAATGATATTTGCCTTAAGGCAATCCATTCTGCACGTGCCGCAACACCATCCCAACAAAACTTGGTGTCTTCCGCCCAAAATTCTACTAGAGCTTGCAAGTCGGGATTTTGCGACGACATGGCAATCATGATGTCATATTCCGTCAACTCATCTTCATTTTTTTCTCTCGAAATGGTGATTTTTGGTATATCTCCTTGAATACGTGAAATTGCTTCACGTGTTTTTCTTGGAATGCTTGCACCCCTTGACACAAGGTCGGCGGCAATCTTTAAACCTGATTGCGCTTCAAGCATTTTCCACGTCAAAAAATTAGTTTCTTTGAGTGGGAAAAGGGTTGGGTAATAGTATGGCTTCAAGTCGTAAGTATAAATTACGGCTGCCATATCTTTTTCATTCAACCCAATCATTAATGATTTTTGCATTTCTTTTATTTTTTAGGGTTTAAACATAAACCACACCTTTCAGTGCAGATTTTATTGTTGCATTCACTATTGGCGCATTGGCCGCATTGACAACTCCAATAACCCAGGCTGAAACAAACAGATTGTCACCGGAAGCAACATCTTCATTTGAACCTGCAAAAGCAATAGGTGATACTTTCAATGTTTTATTTGCGCCACTTGATTCAAATGCGCAAGTCCCAGCAGTAATAGCAGTACCCAAAGTAGTACCAAGGGTAACAACATCTTTTAATGCGTCTGATTTGTCAATAGCTGTTATAGCCTGCCCATTGGCATCCTCGGCAGCAAATCTGTCACCGACTTTGAAGTGATGTCCTTTTGCAATTTCGTAGGTCGTGGCTGTGGCTGTGGCATCTGTGATAACCTGTGCCGTCTTACAAACCTTATACAAACCACCTTGACCTTTGCCTATCGGAGTGCCCTCAAATAGTGCTGAACCGCCCAAGTCTACAACCGATACAGTTACCCCGCCTGGTATGTCAGCTACACGGTGAAGAACACACTTTATAAGCCTGTTGTCTTTTTGTCTCTTAATTGATAGTGCCATAATTAAAACTTTAAATTCTTTTAAATTTCTTTTCCCGAAAGCACACTTTGTGCATCGGGCTTTTGACTTGCCACATATTCAGCTACTCCTTGAGATATTCCAGTTTCGCTTTTTTGAGCAAACAAGGGCTTGCCTTGTCCACCCAAGGCAGTATCAGCTGTATGTTGATTTGCCGTTGTAATGTCCGTATCCGTTTCTGTCAAGTATTCGTTGAACTCATCATCTGTTTCAAATTTCATGCGTCCAAAGTCTTTCATTGCTTTAGCTTTAAAAGTTTCATCTTTGCAAGCACTTAATTTTTCAGTTAATGAGTGAAGCCTTGATTTTGAAATTTCACTTGATTTGAAACCTGCCAATTCTTGTCTGAGTGGAGTTAATTCCGCCGCAAGGGCTGCCTGTACTGCCGCCGCAATATCGGTAGCACCACCATCTTTTGGATTTGGCATTACCTCCTTAGTTTCAGGGTCTTTTTTTTCCACGAAATCAAATTTCTTTTTTAGGTTGCTTTCAAGTGTTTTTTTACTTTCGGACACTTCCTTGTCCACTTCCGAACGATAGTCCTTGATAAACTTATTGACTTGCGCTTCCGTCAATTTATCAACAAGTGCTTTCGCCTCGTCCTCGGTTGCCACTTGTAACGCAAGAGTACGTGCCAATTGGTTCAATCCGTCTTTACGCATGCCTGAAAATAATACAGTCAGTAATGCGATAATTTTTTCGTCCATTTTAAATGAATTTTAATGTGTAATACAAATCATGCAAATATACTACGT
>BHEP01000028.1 GCA_003851245.1 Bacteroidales bacterium
ATATTGATTTTAGTTTATGGCAAAAACATTAGTTGTTAGATATTCACAGATAGGCGATGTGCTAATTTCTATTCCTCTAATCTATTCTTTAGCAAAGCAAAATCCTGGAGATAATTTTACAGTCTTGACAAATCCTAAGTTTGTTGGTTTGTTTGCACAGATGCCTTGCAATGTGGTTTTGATGCCTATGATTTATCGCAAGAAAAAAATTCCCTTGAGGGGTCTTTTATATCTCATGCAGCGTTATTTTCTTGTGTTGAAGCTTTTGCTATTCTCTGATTTCGACAAGGTAGTTTTGCTTCAAAATGGCAGCTTTGAAGACCAGCTAAAGTGGATTTATGAGCTTAAAAAAAGCAAGGTTTCGATGATTAACTTAAAGAGTTTTCTTTCGCCCCAAAAATTGCAAAAACCTTTTGTAGCAAGCACAGAATCTTTACTTGATATTTTTATTAGCACTTTTGCGCATGTGGGGTATTGCAATTTGACTAAAGAATTTGATATTTCTTATTATAAAAACACAGAAAATAAGCTCGCCTTATTGAGTAAAAATGAAATAGATGCAAAGCGTATTTTAGTGGGGATTGCTCCTTTCTCTCGCTTAGAAGCAAAGGTTTTTCCCTTGGATGAGATGGAAAAAGTGATTGATTATTTTAAGGACTATCCCAATGTTCAAGTATTAATTTTTGGAGGAGGAGAAAATGAGAAGAGGATAGCTGAAAATTGGAAGGCGAAATTCCCCTCCATTATTCCGCTTATTGGTAAACTGAGTTTTGACGAAGAGTTGATTGTGATAGCCGCTTGTAAGTTAATGGTTTCTATGGATTCTGCCAATTTACATTTGGCTTCTTTACTTAAGATTCCTGCAGTTTCTATTTGGGGCCCCTCTCATCCTGATTTGGGTTATTATCCCTATAATGAAAAAAAAGAAAATGCCATTCTATTGAATTTATCGTGTAGCCCTTGTTCCTTCTGGGGAGAAAATGCCTGTACTAACAAGCGAAAGTATGCTTGTATGGATATTTCTCCCAAAATTGTAATCTACAAGATCGAATCTCTCCTAAAATAAGTTTATCTTTGACCTGAAATCTATTATATTTTAATAATAATGGCGACAAAAAAAGAAAAACCTCGTGTTTCTATGATTATTTCTACCTATAATAGGGTGGATGCACTTAGTCTATGTTTGCAGAGTATTGCTTGTCAAAGCCTTTTGCCTGATGAGCTGGTTATTGGTGATGATGGATCAAGGAATGATACTTTGCAGATGATTCAATCTTTTCAGAAGCATTTTCCAATTCCCATAGTACATGTTTGGCAGGAAGATAAGGGCTTTCGATTGGCTATGGCAAGAAATAAGTCGGTGGCACAATGTAAATATGAATATATTATCGAGATTGATGGAGATTTAATATTGGATAGGCGATTTGTGGAAGATCATGTTTATTTTGCTTGTGAGGGCTATTTTATTAAGGGAGGGAGGGTGAATCTTACTGAAGAATTGACAAAAAAACTTTGTTCAAGTTTGAGATTGCCAGATTTGAATTTCTTATCCAAAGGGCTTAAACGTCGCATAAATGCCTTTCATTGCCTATCCCTTAGTACTTACCTTTCTACCAGATATAAGAAAAATAAAATTGTGGGTTTAGGCTGCAATATGTCTTTTTGGAAGAAGGATTATATAGCTATCAATGGCTATGATGAGTTTTTTGAAGGTTGGGGAGGTGAAGATTGGGATTTTGCTTGTCGTATGTTGAATAGTGGCGTAAAACGTTTCTATCTTAAATTTTCTGGTATCGTTTTTCATTTGTGGCATCAAGATTTTCACATGCAAAACAAGGATAAAAATTTTGAATACTATTATGAAAAAAAAGGAGCAAAAGCAAGTCGTTGTGACAAGGGTATAGATCAGTATTTATTATGATCATTGGATTTGATGGAAAGCGAGCCACCCAAAACGGTACAGGCTTGGGCAATTATTCTCGGTACATTATTTCTATATTAGCGAAATATTATCCCTTGAATACTTATAGAATATACACTCCAAAGAAGCAAAAGAACTTTTTGGTCAATAGGATATCGATAGGCGATAATTGCAAGCTTTTAGAGCCTCGGAAAGGTTTGCTGAACCAGCTATCATCGCTTTGGCGCAGCTGTTTTGTTTCAAAAGAATTGCAAGCGGATAAGGTCGATTTATTTGTAGGCTTAAGCAACGAATTGCCTCTAGGGCTTAAGAAGCGAGGCATTTCTTCGATAGTTGTAATTCACGACCTTATATTTATTCGCTATCCAGAGTTTTACAAGGCGATAGATTGTTGGATTTATAAGAGAAAATTTAAGTCGGCCTGTCTTAATTCTGATAAAATTATTGCTGTGAGTGAATGCACCAAGCGAGACATAGTCACTTATTTTGGTGTTCCAGAGCATAAGGTGGCCGTTGTGTATCAGGCTTGTGATCCTATGTTCTCTAAGGTTTTGCCAGCATCCACTTTGCGGTCTATTGTTCAAAAATATGCGCTTCCATCGAAATATATCCTTTTTGTAGGAAGCATTGAGGCCCGAAAAAACCTGCTTTTGATTGCTCAAGCACTACTTCTTATTCCTAGCGACACGCATTTGGTGGCAGTAGGTCGTAGAACTCCCTATGCCGATAAGGTAGCAGATTTTTGTCTTCACAATGGGCTTTCAGACAGATTTATGTTCTTTCATGATGTTCTTTTTGCCGATCTTCCTGCGATTTATCAAAAGGCAGAAATATTTGTTTACCCCTCTTTTTTCGAGGGTTTTGGCATTCCTATTATTGAGGCATTGTCGAGTGGTATTCCTGTGATTGCTGCCACAGGTTCTTGTTTGGAAGAGGCTGGGGGAGAGGCTTGCATCTATGTTGACCCCAAGGACCCCAAGGTCTTGGCAGAAAAGATTATGTTGCTCAAAAATAATCCAGCACTTGTAGCCGAAATGTGTGTGCGAGGAAAGGAATATATAAAGAAATTTGCCGATGAAAGCATCGCTTCTCAAACCATGGATCTCTATTGTGAGGTCGCAAATTCTTAGGTGTTTTTTTGCTTGTATCATAAATAAAAAAGAATTATCTTTGAGGTATAATAAGGCCGTAGGTTAGTGCGATTTGCAAATCATCAGTATTTTTGTGTTATTGTTAGTTAGCTTGACAAATATGTTATATATGGAAAAGTATAGTTTTGATTCAAAGGAAGAGGCAAGTGATGAGCAATTAAAAGCCTTAATGAAGATGTATTAAAGGATGTAAAAGAGCGGGCTGCTATAGCGAATGCTAAGTTTGATATTTTGAGAAAGAAAGATTTAGAGAATGTGATTTCAAATCGCAATAAAAGAAAGAATGAAAGGAAATAAGCCAAGATTAGTGATGTATGGAAATCGAACAATTGAAAAAAATACTTGACAATTTGGCTCAATCCCATTCTGAAAATGAGTGGATAGAGTTTAAACATAATTTTCATTCTCCTGAGGAGATTGGACAGCGAATATCCGCATTAGCCAATGGAGCTCGTCTTCATAATCAACCTAATGCTTATCTTATTTTTGGAGTGGAAGATGAATAGCATAAAATTGTAGGAACAACATTCAAGGTTAAAACGCATAAAAAAGGAAACGAAAATATCGAACTTTGGCTATTCAATAGATTGGACCCAAGAATTGATTTTAAAACTCATGAATTTGATTATGCTCTTGGATTGCATATCTCATTGTTTATCATTCCCGCCGCAACAGATCGCCCTGTAGACTTTATTAACATTCCATATATTCGTATTGGAAGCGATACACGAAAATTGAGTGATTTTCCTGAAAAAGAATCAAAAATATGGCAAAAAGATTCGCATGCGTGTTTTGAACAGGGTATTGCTAAACATGGAGTGAATGCAGCTGATGTTATTGACCTATTAAGCACCCAAGCCTATTTTGATTTATTGAAAATACCATATCCTTCTAACCAAGAAGGAGTTATATCAAAAATGCTCGCCGAAAATTTGATTACTAAAGATAATGCAGTGTATAATATTACTCAACTGGGAGCAATTTTGTTTGCCAAAGACCTATCCAAATTTGAAACAGTGCAACGAAAATCAGTCAGAGTCATTGTGTATAAGGTAAAAAACAAGGTGGAAACCATTAGAGAACAAATATTTACAAAAGGTTATGCAATTGGTTTTGAAGGCTTAGTTGATTGGCTGAACAGTCAATTGCCTGCAAATGAAGAGATAGGAGAGGTTTTAAGAAAGGATACCCGAATGTATCCTGCAATAGCTATACGTGAGTTGCTTGCAAATGCTTTAATTCACCAAGACTTTTCGGAAAAGGGCTTCCCAATGATAGAAATATATTCAGATAGAATTGAAATTTCAAACTCAGGCATACCACTAATTACCTCCGAACGATTTATTGATGAATATGTTTCTCGTAATGAAAAACTTGCCGATTTGATGCGTAGAATGGGCTTTTGTGAAGAAAAAGGAAGCGGACTTGATAAAGTTGTTTTTCATAATGAATTATTTCAACTCCCTGCTATAAATATTCTTGTAGGAAGCAATAGGACAAGCGTTATAATGTATAGCTACAAGCCCTTGAATAGTATGGCTAAAAATGATAAGATGCGAGCTTGTTATCAGCATGCCTGTTTGAAATATGTGTCGAATGAAAAAATGACCAACCAAACATTGCGAGAAAGGTTTGAAATAGAATCTCAAAATTATGCAATTGCTTCAAGAATTATTAGGGACGCTTTGGATGAGAAGTATATAAAAGAAGTGGATCCTGACAGCAAGTCACGAAAATATGCCAGTTACATTCCGTTTTGGGCATAGACTCTTATGTGATGCTTATGTGATGCTTATGTGATAGACTGGCTTTGTTGAAATATAAATGTCTTATTTACAATGAATTGTTATGTGATGCTTATGTGATAGTTTAAAATTTATATGCAAAGCCCATGCCTAGAATTTCCTTAAACTGAATTTTTGGTCCCTTATTTTCTCCCTCAGAATTTATAAAATGCTCTTTATCATAATACCTCAGAGTGGTATTGAGAGTAGTGGTCAGCAATTTATTGATTTTGAAAGAAAGCAATAGATCCCAGTTGATATCTACATTTCCAAAATCTTTGTCGTATGGCGTAAAGAGGTCTAATTTAGAAATCATATCTACATTTTCCATTAGGTTCTTCTTGGCAGAAGCCTTAAAATATGCCCCTACCTGAATTTTTGTTTTCTTTGTCTTATCTACACCAAATGCGCCAATATTTGACAGAGAGTCGTCTAAAACAAAGGTTGTACGCACAGTTGTAGGCGACATAAAAAAGCTATAAGCATCGTTGGGCTTATAATCGATACCAAAAGCCAAATTAGAATAGGCGGGAGCCATAAGTTTGGAGGTGTAATGGTCTTTATTGGGATAGTTGTATCCCTTGGCGAGCTGCGAATTAAAATCTATAAGCATAGAATAATACCATTTCTTATTTATAGAATATCCTAGCTTGGAGGCAAAAGAGATTTTATCGATATTCTTGCGCCATTTATTTTGTTCAGAAAATGTGAGGCCATAGTCAAAAACAAAGTCGTTGTCCCATGCCCAATGTTTCTTGGTATAAGCCATAGAGCCGTTGAAATAAAAATTTGTAGACGCCGAATTTTCGCCTCCTTTAGACCAATTTACAAGTGCCGATTGCGATAAGTTGATGCCACCAATGCCTGAATATTTCCAGTAGCAAGTGTCTTTATTGGCAGTGCTTTCTTGGGCATCCATATGGCTACAAACAGCGCATAAAGATGCAAATGTAAAAATAAAAAACCGTTTCATATTCTTTAGTTGAATTTAAATAAGCTTAATGAAAGGCGCTTAATGTTTTATACATTAAATCTAAAGTGCATAATATCACCATCCTGAACCACATATTCCTTGCCTTCAACACTCATTTTCCCCACTTCTTTACAGGCACTTTCAGAACCATATTTTATAAAATCTTCGTACTTAATAACTTCGGCACGAATAAAACCTTTTTCAAAATCTGTATGAATAACCCCCGCACACTGTGGGGCCTTGCTTCCCTTTATGTAAGTCCAGGCTCTCACCTCAAGAACTCCGGCGGTAATATATGTTTCTAAGTCCAAGATGCCATAGGCAGCTTTTATCAGTCTATTTACTCCCGATTCTTTAAGACCTATTTCCTCAAGAAACATCTGCCTCTCGTCAAAAGTATCGAACTCGGCTATTTCGGATTCTATTTTTGCTGCGACCACCAAAAAATCGGCATTCTCATCCTTGATAGCTTCTTTTACCATCTCTACATACTTATTGCCTGTCGTTGCCGAAGCCTCATCCACATTGCAGACATATAAAACAGGCTTGTAGGTCAAGAGGAAGAGTTCCCTTGCGGCTTTTTCGTCTTCCTTATTGTCAAATTCCACTGTTCTAGCAGATTTTCCTTGCAGCAAAGCTTCTCTAAATTTTAAGAGTATCTCATACATTATCTTAGAGCCCTTGTCTCCCCCCGTTTGTGCCTGCTTTTGCACCTTGGAGATGCGTGCTTCCACCGTTTCGAGGTCTTTTATTTGCAGCTCATAATCTATAATTTCCTTGTCTCTCACGGGATCTATATGCCCATCAACATGGGTCACATTCTCATCGTCAAAGCATCTAAGCACGTGCAAGATGGCATCTGTTTCGCGAATGTTTGCTAGAAATTTATTTCCCAAACCCTCTCCCTTGCTTGCCCCTTTTACGAGGCCTGCAATATCAACAATTTCTACTGTGGTGGGTAATATTCTCTGCGGTTTTATAAATTCGGCAAGCTTGCTCAGGCGCTCGTCGGGCACTGTTATCACGCCCACATTGGGCTCTATAGTACAGAAAGGAAAATTTGCCGCCTGCGCTTTCGCATTTGAAAGACAATTGAAAAGAGTAGATTTACCTACATTGGGTAGACCCACGATGCCGCATTGTAGTGCCATTATTATTTTTTTTTATTTAAAACACAAAGATAAGCTAAATTAACTAAAAATAAAAATGATAGCACTCTCATAATTTATTACCTTTGCCTCCCAATACCTTCATATTACAAATGCTAAAAAATAAAATATTCCCTATTCTTGCCTCTGCTATTGGATTAAAAACCTTAATTCGTGTTTCTGAGGTAGGTGTGATACATGTTTTTTATCATACCGTTTCTGACAATTATATGCCGCATATACATCCGCTCTATACGCCCAAAACTACGAAAGAATTTTCCGATGATATGGATTATTTACTAAGAAATTTTGAGCCAATAAGCATACAGGCGGTGTGGGAGAGTAGGAGAGAGGGGCAAGCAATAAAAAAACCCTCCTTTCATCTATCTTTCGATGATGGATTGAGGGGGATTTATGATCAAATATCACCCATTTTATCGGAAAAAGGAATACCTGCAACGGTTTTTGTGAATAGCGATTTTGTTGATAATAAAGACTTGTTTTACAGGTATAAAGCTGCCTTGCTTATTGATAAAATGAATGAAATAAATGGAAAAAATATAAGTGCCCCCAAAATTGCTGAAATACACAAAATACTATCTCTTGCAAATATATTTGAGGGCTCAGTAAGGCTTGGCATATACAAGTTGCAATACAGGGACAAAAAATTATTAGATGAAATAGCTCTTGTATTAGGTATAGATTTTTATTCTTTCTTAAAGCATGAAAGACCATATCTTGAAAGTGGGGAGTTGAAATTATTGCAAGAAAGAGGATTTACCATTGGAGGGCACAGCAAAGACCATCCTATATATGAGGATTTGCAATTGTCGGAGCAGATAGATCAGACACTTACATCTTGTAATTTTGTGAAAAACAATTTTCATGAAAAAAATCTTTTCTTTGCCTTTCCTTTTTATGATTCGGGCGTGGGAGAAGATTTCTTTTCAAAAATATACCCTGAGATTGATCTTACTTTTGGAATTTCAGGCATTAAGAGTGAGTATCAAGGGCGGCATATACACCGAATAGATATGGAGAAAAGAGGTAAAAATGCAAGGCAAGCAATTCATGCAGCCTACCTTACCTCAATATTTAAAGAGCTTAAATACTTTTAATTTGCACCTTTCTTCATTTTTGTACATTTGAATATCGTCTCTCTATCGCCGTTTCCTAGGGAGAAACGCACATTTTTTTCCTTTCCCAGAGCGGAGATATAATCCACTACCTCCACCTCGAAGCCCGATGCTGCCAGGCGTTCTGCAAAATCAGCGCCATGGAGACGCAGCAGGTCATGTTCCGAATAGTGTTTCAAACGCTCCGAATCGGTTTTTACTTTGTCGGACTCATAAGTTTGCGGATTTTTCCAGTCAATAATGGTCATTATAAGCGCCATTCCTGTGGGTTTCAATACCCTACACATCTCTGCAATAGCCTTGCCCTCGTTTGGCACATGCCCCAATACGTGCGAACAAATGATATAGTCGAAGCTGTCGTCGGGAAATTGTATATCCATCAGATCCATCTGTATATCAGCATAATTGGGATTAATATCTACATTGTAATATTTCAAGGTCTTGCAGGACTTAAATATCGGCCTTAAGCCCAATTCGGGGGCTACGTGCAAGAGGGAGCATTGTTCACTAAAAATACCTGTCTCGTTTTGCAAATAAAATAGCAAGAGTCTTCCTCGCTCCACAGATCCGCAATAGGGACATTCGGCATTTTGTCTCTTAGTCCACGTTCCTTTTGCTTTAAATTTTTTGAATGTCTTGCCACAAAAATTGCATTCTAGCACATTACCTCTATAAAATATAGAGGTAAGTTTGTTTATGAGGAGACGATTTTTTAAACGACTATTTTCCGAAATAATAGACTTGTAAATTTGCTTGATCATTGAAAATAAATTAATAAATAATGAGGTTATTGGCACATTTTTATCAGTGCGCTTCCAGCCAATTTTTACCTGTTCCATACTCTACCAGCAATGGAACAGAAAGATTGACCGCATTTTCCATTTCATGCAAAACGATGGATTTTACAATCTCCATTTCATCGGGAAAAATGGAGAAATTTAGCTCATCATGCACCTGCAGCATTAGTTTTGATAGCAGGTTTTTTTGCTTAAAACGCCTGCGTATATTCACCATCGCCACCTTGATTATGTCTGCTGCAGAGCCCTGGATAGGCGCATTAATTGCATTGCGCTCGGCATAACCTCTAACAATAGAATTGCGAGAATTGATGTCGGGCAAAAAGCGTTTGCGGTGAAAAATAGTTTCTACACAGCCTTGCTTTTGAGCCTGCTCTATGCAATTGTCCATATAATTTTTTACCTCTGGATAGGTCTCAAAATAACCATCTATCAAGTCCTTGGCCTCTGCTCTAGGTATTGCCAATCTCTCGGCAAGTCCAAACACCGAGATGCCATAAATAATCCCAAAATTGGCCGTTTTTGCCTTGTTGCGCATCTCCTTGCTTACTTGGGCAAGGGGTATTTTGTATATTTTAGCGGCGGTAGCAGCATGAATGTCCTGCCCATTGGCAAAGGCCTCAATCATATTCTTATCTTGGCTAAGATGCGCCATTATTCGCAATTCTATTTGCGAATAGTCGGCAGAAAAGAAAATGCAATCTTTATCAGCGGTAAATGCCCTTCGTATTTCTTTCCCTTCTGCATCTCTGATAGGTATGTTTTGTAGATTGGGATTTGTAGAGCTAAGGCGCCCTGTGGAAGTTACCGTCTGATTGAAAGTTGTATGTATCTTATTTGTTGTAGGATTGATGAGCTGGGGCAGTGCATCTATGTATGTGCTCAATAATTTTTTTAGCCCTCGGTATTCCAATATTTTTCCAACAACCTCATGTTTTGATCGCAGGCTTTCCAATATTTCCTCGCCAGTAGAGTATTGTCCGGTTTTGGTTTTTTTAGCTTTTTCTACAATTTTCATCCTGTCGAAGAGAATTTCTCCTACCTGCTTGGCCGAATTAATATTGAACTCTAGTCCTGCAAACGCGTAAATTTCCTGCTCTAAGGCAATAAGTTTTGCCGTAAGCAGCTGGGATGAGGCTTTTAAGGCATCCGCATCCAGGCTTATTCCACAAACCTCCATGTCGGACAAGACTTTTACTAGGGGCATTTCAATATCATAGAATAGATCTGCCAACATATTTGTTGCCAATTCCTTTTCCAGCACATTCTTGAGTTTTAGTGTGATATCTGCATCCTCAGCGGCATATTCCGTGATTATTTCGAGAGGAACTTGCCGCATACTCAATTGATTTTTTCCTTTTGGCCCTATAAGATCTTCTATTGGAAGCGTTTTGTACTGGAGGTATGTTTCTGCCAAATAATCCATATTGTGCCTTTGCTCAGGATTGATAAGATAATGAGCAATCATGGTATCAAACATTTTTCCATCTACATCAATACCGTATTTATTCAAAACGCCAATATCGTATTTTATATTTTGTCCGATTTTCAATATGCTAGCATCTTCGAGTATCTCTTTAAATTGGGAAGCACATTTTTTTGCATCCTCCCAGTTTTCGGGTATCGCAATATAAAAAGCTTCGTTTTCAACGACAGAAAAGGACATTCCCACCAAATTGGCGGTAAGGGGATTAATTCCTGTTGTTTCGGTGTCAAAAGACACAAATTTACAAGCCTTAATTTTTTCGATTAATTCGATTATTTTCGACTCATTATCAAGCAAATAATAGGAGTGAGGATTGCTTTTTAAGTCGCTGAGAATCGAATGGTTTTCTACGACTACATTATTGCCCGCAAATTCGGGAAAGAGAGAGGCTTGTTGGCTTGGCTTTTTTGCTGCAGTCGCTATTTTTTTATCTTCTCCCAAAATTCGGCTGATAAGATTTCTAAATTCTAGCTCATTAAAAATTGCGCTTAATTTTTCCTCATCAATTTTTTCTCTAATCAAGGCATTTGCATCAAAGGCAATTGGTACATCAATTTTTATTGTTGCCAAAAACTTAGAAAATAATATTTGCTCTTTGTTGTTACATACTTTCTCTTTGAGAGCTCCTTTTAAGGTATCGACATTTTCCAACAAATTTTCTATGCTTCCAAATTGAGCCAGAAGTTTTTTTGCTGTCACTTCACCCACTCCTGGGCATCCCGGAATATTGTCAGAGGCATCACCCATCAGGCCCAATAGATCAATTATTTGAAGAGGGTCGGTAATGCTATATTTTAGCTTTACCTGCTCCACACCCAATACCTCGCAATCGTTGCTCCCATACTTAGGCTTATAGATGAAAATATTATCTTCCACCAGCTGAGCATAATCCTTGTCGGGAGTCATCATGTACACATCAAATCCAGCCTTTGAAGCCTCCTTTGCAAGCGTGCCTATCACATCGTCGGCCTCATAAAATGGAACTTCCAAAATAGGAATGTGGTAGGCATTCAATATATCTTTTATATACGGAATAGATTCCTTGATTACTTCGGGGCTAGCCTCGCGTTGTGCCTTGTATAGGGGGTAAGCTTCATGCCTAAAAGTTGGGCCATCAGGGTCAAAAGCTACACCGATATGTGTGGGATTTTCTTTTTTCAATAAGTCCTCAAGGGTATTGACAAAACCAAAAATGGCAGAAGTATTCTGAGCCTTTGAATTAATCCTAGGATTTTTTATAAAAGCATAATACGACCTATATATAAGGGCATAAGCGTCTAATAGAAATAATTTCATATTTTAAGAATGTTGTTATTATTCATTTTAAGAATGTTTGTGACAAAAACAAGGCAATATAACAAAAGGAATGCTAATTTCAAGGCATTCTTATAATTTGTTAAATGAGGGGGTAAAGGTATGAAAAAAGGCTTTAGGCTGTAGATTTTTGATCAAAGTCTTGATTTTATTTTTAACTTTGCAATTTACTACATTAAACTTATGGATAAGCGTTCAAAGATTGCGAAGACTGTTGAAAAAGAAATGGAAGCCTTTACTGACCTATACAATGAATCATTGCAGGGGCATTCGCTAGACTTTCAATCTATGATTGATTATATTTCTCACTCAGAGGGAAAAAAAATACGACCCCTAATTCTTTTGTTATGTGCAAAGGTTTGCGGCGATATAAACTCCAAAACAATTGAATATGCTGTTGTTTTAGAGCTTCTTCATACCGCCACCCTCATACATGATGATGTGGTAGACGATACCAAAGAACGCCGAGGTCGCCCATCCGTAAATGCGCAGTATGACAATAGATCGGCTGTTTTAGTTGGTGATTATCTGCTTTCTATTGCAATCGTTAGGGCAGTTATGACCCAAAGCTTACCCATCTTGGGAATTATTTCTAGCTTGTCACTCAATTTAGCCGAAGGAGAACTTAGCCAATGGCGAATTTCAAAAGAAGCAATCATTGATGAGGCACACTATTTTGAAATCATTAGAAAAAAAACCGCTGTCTTGCTCTCTTCATGTACAGAGATTGGTGCATTGTCGGTTGGCGCAAGTAAGGAAACCATAGAAAAATTTCGATTGTTTGGCGAATATATTGGCATATGCTTTCAGATAAAAGACGATATATTCGACTACTACGAGCAAGGAGATTTAGGCAAGCCTACGGGCAATGATATTAAGGAGGGAAAAATAACACTTCCTCTTATTTATGCGCTACAAAACGGTGATGTTATAGCTAGAAATGAGGTGCTAGAAATAATAGAAAATGCTGAGTTCACCAGTGAAAATATCAAACTTATTATTGATTTTGCAAAAAATAGTGGAGGTATTGAGTATGCAGAAATGCGCATGGAGGAGACAAAACAAAAATCCATTGCCCTGCTTGCAGATATAGCTCCTTCAGAGGAAAAAACTGCCCTGCTTAGTCTTGTAGACTATATAACAGAAAGGGAAAAATGATAAAGCTCAAGATATTGTTGCTTTCCCTTGTATATCTCTCATTACAAGGTCAGCTAACAGCGCAAGGCAACAAAGCATTTGCTCAAAAACTTTCTGATGCCGCAATCTCTATCACCAGTGACAAGGTAATCTATGATCCCGCCTATTTCTCAATCCCTTACCCCAATGGAGATATACCCGCCAACAGAGGTGTATGCACTGATGTAGTAATTAGGGCTTATAGAAAATTAGGTGTAGACCTTCAAAAGCAAGTGCATGAAGATATGCGTATAAATTTTGAGAAATATCCTAAAAACTGGGGCTTAAAGAAAACAGATAGAAATATTGATCACAGGAGAGTACCTAACTTAATGACATTTTTTTCTCGAAAAGGAATTTCTAAATCCATAAAAAAAGAGGCAGAATATGTTCCTGGAGATATTGTTACTTGGAATCTACCTAATGGAGCAAGTCATATTGGAATTGTTGTAGACAAGAAAAATTGGAATAGCAAACGCTACAAAATAGTACATAATATTGGCAGTGGTCAAGTGATTGAAGACTGTCTGTATAATTTTAAAATAACAGGACACTACACCTTTGAATAAATTTTAGATTGATTTTTATACCATTGGGACGGCTAAATACGAGATTTTGGACGAAAATGCTATTTTTTCATTTTGTGAGAGTATATAATGTCAGGATCGGCATAGTAGTCAGTGCGCACGGGCTTGTTGCCAATCTGAGGGAAGCCTTTAGGAATGCCCCATCTGCTGCTTAGTGTTTCTAGCTCTTTTCGTGTAATGGGTATTATGGAGCCGTGGCGAGGATGAAAATCCATGGATATTTTGTTGTCGATGACAGAAAAATTCTCCAAGTCCTTGCTTTCAGTGAATTGGTAAGTGCCTTTTCCATATACATCATACATAAGTATGTAGGTGTCCGAATTGAGGATTTTGAAAACACTTGAGCCTTCAACAGCATCTTTTGTTTGTTGTTTGTAATCTTCCTGCTCCAACCATTTTCCCGAGCTCAAAGAATTTGTTGTTGCCAGCTTGATGCCGTTTCCATGTCCTTCAGTTTTGTAGAACAGATAAAATTTTCCATCTTTCGATACAATATCTCCATCAATGCAAGACTTGCCCGACAGGGGAAAAAATAATTGTTTGACTTTGCCTTCTAAATCTGTAAAATCCTCGTTGGCATAAGCATAGTAAATAATGTCGGCACCATCTCCATGTTTCATAGACCAGTAGACCATATATTTCTTTGCTTCAGGATCATAAATGGTTTGCGGTGCCCATACTCGTTTTAAGTCTTCATTTCCCGCATATTTATTTTGCATATTTATTATTTTGGATGTCCAATTTACCAGATCTGTAGATTTGAGCAATACCATCGCTCTATTTGACTCCCATCCCTTATGCGAAGTCATATCGGTGACCACCATATAAAAAGTTTTGCCATCCTCACACCTTAGTATATGTGGGTCGCGCACGCCTCCCGATGAGCTTATACTCTTAGAATCAATGATGGCTTTATTGCCATTGAGTGCCATATAATTGTATCCGTTTTCGCTTATTGCAAAATGAATGGCTTCCTCTTCAATTTTATTTCCTGCGAAATAGGCAAATAAATACGCAATATAATCTTTTTCTTCTACCCCAGTCTTGTAGTTTTGGGCATTCAAAGGAAATAGGAGGCTGCAAATAAGGCTGCAAACAAGTAAAATATGAGAGCGTTTTTCAGTCATGGTGCAATTTTAAAATATTATTAAGGTCAGTGTTTTTATAGACAATTGTGCAAAGGTAGTACATTTTTTAATGACCTACTCACAGTGTTCAGCACTTATTTTGTTGTGGTCTATTATTTTGTTGTGGTCTATTTTTTTGTTATTATAATTTTTTATTCCATTTTAAACTCATACATTTGTAAGTTAATAAGTAATTATATTTTAGCATACCCTAACCCTATGAAAAAGAAATTATACCTTCATTTCTTGTTTTTTGCCCTAGCTGCTATGGCTATGGTGCAAACTGCCTGTAAGCAAAATAAGGAAATAGTGCCTTCGTCGGCTTTTGCAGCTTATATCAATTCCTATTCGGGAGGGCAAATGTCGGCTTATTCGACCATTAAAATAGAATTTACCCAAGACCAGCCTATGGTAGAAATTGGGGTTGCGATAGATGATAAACTCTTTAATTTTTCGCCATCGCTCAAGGGGGAAGCCCATTGGGTAGATAGACGCACTATAGAGTTTGTGCCTGATTCGGGGGCTTTGAAGTCTGGAACTCTCTACAATGCAGAGTTTAAGCTAGACGAGGTGATGGAAGTAGAGAAAGATTTACAAGAATTTGCTTTTTCTTTTAGGGTGCAAGGCCTGAATTTTTCCTTCGATGTAGACGCAATAGAAGTTCTCAGTGCCGATGCAAGTAAGGTAAATATAAGCGGAGAAATAAGACTCAGCGACAAATCTTCTTTGGAAAAAGTTGAAAAAATGTTGTTGGTGAGTTTCGATGGCGATAATTCGTATGCTACGAAAGTTTTGGCTACGCCCAACGAGCTCATTTATAGATTTGAAATAGACAATATACTCAAGGCGGCAGACGACAAACAGATGCGACTAGAATTTGATGGGAAATCTCTGGGCATAGACAAGAAAGTTGCTAAAGAAATACTCATTCCCGCCTTGTCCTCATTTAGAGTGCTAGAAGCCAAAATGATACAAGTTCCCGAAAATGGGATACAGATAATATTCTCTGAGCCCCTTTTTAAGAGCCAAGGATTAAGAGGGCTGATAGATGTAGCTGGGATTTCCAACTATGTTTTTGAGATCGACAACAATAAGATAAATGTTTTTTTTGAGAGGAACAAACTTACCTCCATCAATCTCGACGTGCACGGTGCAGTGCGCAATCATGCAGAGAAAAAATTGGGAAGCACGACCAGCTTTGTCCTTGATGTAGAATCTGTCAATCCCCAAATAGTTTTAACCTCTTCGGGGATGATATTGCCAGATTCTAAGAACCTTATTTTGCCTTTTAAAACAGTCAATATTTCTGCGGTAGACGTGAAAATAATTCAGATATTTGAGAAAAATATCATGATTTTTTTACAGAACAATACACTAAGCTCCGAAAATGAGCTGAGGCGTTCGGGACGTTTGGTATATAGCACCACCATTCAATTGGATGCCGACCCTACACTCAAGCTCTCGGAATGGGCAGATTCATACATTGATCTGGCAGAGATTTTCAATAGAGAGCCTGGAGCCATTTATCGTGTTGAATTGGGTTTCAAAAAAGAATACTCTCTTTACGGAAGAGCCCACAATGCTTCAGGAAAAGTTCAAAACAAGGCATTGACAAAAATATTAGCACCGCAATTGACAGAAGATGATGATAGATTTTGGGATATAGCTTCCCCTTATTATTATTCTGGAAGCTACGAAAATATGGATTGGGATATCTACGATTGGGAAGACATACAGGATCCTTCTAAGCCTTCCTTCTACATGCTAAAATCAAATATCTCAACGTACTGCAATCTTATTGCATCCAATATTGGACTTATAGCCAAGGCCAATCAAGACAATTACCTGTGGCTAACAACCAATAGCATACTTACTACCGAGCCTCTTGCGGAGGTCGATGTGAAAGCCTACAACTTCCAATTGCAAGTTGTTGGAGAAGGAAAGACCGACAAGAATGGATTTGCCAGTTTCCCGTGTAAGGGCAAGCCTTTTGTTGTTGTTGCCCAAAAAGATCAGGATAAGGCCTACCTGCGTGTGGTGGATGGAGAAGAAAAATCGCTTACCCGTTTCGATATTGAGGGCAAAGAAACCCAAAAAGGACTCAAAGGATATATCTTTGGAGAAAGAGGAGTATGGCGGCCTGGCGACACCCTGCATCTGGGATTCATCCTCGAAGATAGATTAAATAAAATACCCGACAATCATCCCGTAGCCTTGGAACTGTACAATCCCAACGGACAATTTTATGCTAAGCAGATTTCTACCAAGGGAAAGGATGGGTTTTATGTCTTCAATGTGCCAACCAATGCCGACGACATAACAGGTATGTGGAGTGCCTACGTCAAATTGGGAGGTGCCAGCTTCTATAAATCTTTGCGCATAGAAATGATTAAGCCTAATCGCTTGAAAGTCAATCTTAACATTCCTGTCTCTCGATTGGAAGCATCCTCAGGTACTGTCAAGGCAAAACTTTCTTCCAACTGGCTCACAGGAGCAATTGCCCGCGAGCTAAAAGTAAGTGTTGAGATGACACTCTCTAGGGTGCGCACACAGTTCAAGGGGTTTGAGAAATACGAATTTAACAATCCTGCCAGCTCCTTTGTGAGTGAAACAGTCTCTGTTTTTGAGGGTAAACTTGACGACAATGGAATGGTAGATTTCAATATGACATTGCCCGGCGCCAGCAATTCGCCAGGACTTTTGCAAGCCACCTTTGTGAGTAGGGTATTTGAGCCCAGTGGCGATGTGAGCACCTTTGTGCAAAGCATGCCCTATTCCCCATTCTCCTCGTATATAGGGCTCAATTTGAACGAAAAAGAAAACGAATATGCCTTGGAGACAGACAAGAATAATCTATTCGATATTGTTACTCTTAATGCTGATGGCAAGTTGATCGACAGACAAAACATTGAATATAAGATTTATAAGATGAATTGGTCGTGGTGGTGGCATCGCAACTCCACATCATTCGACTCTTATATCAACAATAGTTCAATAGAGGCATTGTTTTCAGGAAAATTAAGTACTAAAGGAGGTAAGGCAAGCATAAATTTCCAGATTGATTATCCCGAATGGGGCAGATATTTGGTTTATGTGGTAGACAAAGAAAGTGGGCATGCCACAGGAAAAGTAGTATATGTAGACTGGCCAGAATGGCGAGGACGTGCAGCCAAGAATGATGCTGATGGTGTTAATATGCTATCTTTTTCAGTCGACAAAAAGAGCTATGAAGTAGGCGAAGAAGTAACAGTAATAATTCCATCGGCTGCCAAAGGCAGGGCTCTTTTAGCCTTGGAAAATGGAACTTCAGTACTCAGCCGCGCCTGGGTAGATATTTCCGAAGGAGGCGACACAAAATATAAATTTAAGGTTACAGAAGATATGGCTCCCAATTTTTACGTCCATATCAGTCTCCTGCAAGCACATGCCCAGACAGTAAACAGCCTACCAATACGCATGTACGGAGTAGTTCCTGTGATGGTGACTAATAAAAACTCCAATCTCTTGCCAGAAATAAGCATGCCCGAAAGCCTTGAGCCCGAGAAAGAATTTACCGTAAAAATTAAGGAAAGCAAGGGCCGAGCAATGAGCTATACACTAGCCATTGTTGATGAGGGCTTGCTTGACCTTACGGCTTTCAAAACACCAGACCCATGGTCGGAATTTTATTCTCGAGATGCCCTTTCTATACGCACATGGGATATGTATGATTACGTAATAGGGGCATTTGGAGCCAATTTCTCCCCTCTATTTAGTATTGGGGGCGACGAGTCTATGAAATCAGGCAATACTAAGGCCAATAGATTCAAGCCTGTAGTTAAATTTATAGGGCCCTTTGCACTCAATAAAAATGGATCTGGCACCCACAAAATCACCCTCCCTATGTATGTGGGTTCAGTGCGTGTGATGGTGGTAGCCGCCCAAGAAGGAGCTTATGGAAATGCTGAAAAAACAGTGCCCGTAAAAAGCCCCTTGATGATTCTTCCTACCCTGCCTCGAGTGGTGAGTGTGGGCGAAGAAATTAAGCTGCCTGTAAATGTCTTTGTGATGGAAAATAATATAAAGGACGTGAGTGTCAAGGTAAGCACCACGGGCCTTACTAAAATCTCCGATGCTGCCACTCGCTCTCTGCAATTCAATGCCGTAGGCGATAAAATGGCTTATTTTAATCTAAAGGTGGGCTCACAAACGGGCATAGAGAAAATAACAGTAACAGCAAGTGCCAATGGTAAAATTGCCAGCGAAACAATAGAAATAGATGTGCGCAACCCCAACCCCGCTGTTATCAGTAATACAGATGCACTTATTGCGCCTTCCAAGGAACAGGAATTTGATTTTGCATTGGGCAACAAGTCTGCGGAATCTTGGGTAAAAATCGAACTCTCACGTATTCCCTCTGCCGACATCAATAGGCGTTTTGACTACTTAGAATCTTACGAGCATTGTTGCTCCGAACAGTTGGTGTCTAAGGCATTTCCCCTACTCTACATAGAGCAATTCAAGGAATTGAGCCCCAAAGAATCCGAGACTGTAAAGAAAAATGTGCGTGAAGCTATTCGCCTGCTCTATGCTCGACAAATGGCTGATGGTGCATTTATGTACTGGCCAGGACAAACCTATCAGTATGCCTGGGTAATCAATTATGTAGGGCATTTCCTTGTGGAAGCCCAAAAGAAAGGGTATGATGTGAATGCCGGTGTGCTTTCGCGCTGGAAAAAATTTCAGAAAAATAAGGCGCAACAGTGGACTTACAATAGCCCTAATTCGGAAAAATACAGATACCACCAGTCCGATTTGGAACAATCGTACAGGCTCTACACCCTTGCTTTGGCAGGCGTTCCTGAGCTAGGAGCGATGAATAGACTCCAGGAAATAAAGGATCTAACAACACAATCGCGATGGCGATTGGCGGCAGCTTATGCCTTAGATGGCAAGACCAAGCATGCCAAGGAATTGATATTTAACATCCCTTCGGAGATAGACGCTTATACTTCCAATAATGCAAGCTTTGGATCCTCCTATCGCGACGAGGCAATGATCTTGGAGACCATGGTATTGCTGGGAGATATTAAAAAAGCATTCATTCAGGCTAATAAAATCTCTAAGAACCTTTCTTCAGAGTCCTATTTCAGCACGCAAACAACGGCCTACTCCTTGCTGGCAATGGCAAAGCTGGCAGAGAAAGTCGGCGATGGAATGATTGATGCAGAATGGTCTGTCAATGGGCAAACGCAAAAGGCAGTAAAAACGGCAAAAGCTGTCTACCAATTAAGCATACCTGATAATATATTGGAGGGAAAAATTAAACTAAAGAACCTCGGAAAGGGTGATTTGTTCGTGAATCTTACAAGCAAGTATAAGCCACTCATTGATAGTCTACAAGCTGTAAGCAACAACCTGCAAATAAATATTTCATATACGTCCACAGGGGGCATTCCTATGGATGTGTCGAGATTGCAGCAGGGCTCTGATTTTGTGGCTTTGGTAAGTGTGACCAATACGAGCATAGTCAACGATTACAACGAACTTGCACTGACTCATATATTTCCTGCAGGTTGGGAAATATACAACCAGCGTATGATGACGACAGATGATCAGCAGGGAGAGGGCTCCAGAACATTCAGCTACCAAGATATTCGCGACGACAGGGTGTTCACCTATTTTAATCTCTTTCGTGGTCAGAGCAAGATTTTTAGAATCCGTCTGCAAGCAGCTTATATTGGTAAATATACCCTTCCTGCAGTGCAATGCGAGGCAATGTATGATACAGGAGCGCAAGCTAGAACTAGGAGTGGCATAGTGGAGGTCTTGGAATAAGTCAGGAGCCTATCTCAGCCCAAGACCTCATGCTTAGATTCAGTGATGTTTTTGTCGTCGCTGCTGAAATTGATGGCTATCTGCTGAAATTGATGGCTATCAGATGTATTGGTTTGTCTAGGCTGGCATATTTCTCGGCATAGCCATGGGTCTTTATCTGATCCATCGCTATATCTGCCGATTCGTTGTGCTTGAACTCAAATATAAACATCGCCTTATGGCTTTCGCAGGCTGCATCTATGCGCCCCTTGTTGGTCTGCATCTCTGCATTGAAGCGGTAGGGCAGCAGATGAAAGATGCAGTAAAAAACTGTGTGGTAGTAGGCCTCTGTTGATGTAAATCTAAAAGGATATAAAAATCGCTATGAATACGAGTCGTTATAAAGTCACCGGTAAAGGACAAAAAGCAGATGCTTAAGCTAAATTTGCAGATTAGATTTATATAGAACAGGGTCAGGAGTGTTAATTCTTACGCATCAATTATATTTTAAGATATGGAAAAAATAGCCGACGGTTTCAAAGGAGAAAAAGCCATAATCACTCCTTATAATATTCGCCAACTACAAACGCAAAATCCCATCTGCAGCCAGCTTTTCTTGACGCATATAGGATATTATCCTAAGGCAAAGTTTCATTTTAGGGAACGCATAGAGGGCAATAAGGAATACATCCTTCTCTATTGTGAGAAGGGCAGCGGGTGGGTAGAATACCAATTAGAAAGGTATTTGCTGAAAGAAAATCAGGTTTTTATCATTCCTCCTAGCCAAGCTCATGCTTATGGAGCCGACCCCAAGGATCCTTGGAGCATCTATTGGCTTCATTTTAGGGGAGATAATGCTGCTATGTTCGACTCCATTATGGGCAAAATAATGGACATCGAAGATTCCGACAAGGGCAGGCACAAGGATAGGTTCTTGCTATTTGAAGAGATGTATCAAAACCTCAGCATGGGTTATAGCCCCGAGAACCTCGAATATATTAGCTTTTGCCTGATGCACTTCTTGGCTTCTATCAAATATCTCAACCAATTTAGAGAGATAAAGAAGGTAAAAGAAAGCGATATTATACAAAAAAGTATTGTATATATGAAGGAGCACTTAGAAACAAAAACTAGCCTCGAAGATATTGCGCAACACGTATCCTACTCTACCTCACATTTTTGTAGCCTATTTACGCAGCGCACCTCCTACTCTCCGGTGGAGTATTACCACCAACTAAAAATACAGCGTGCTTGTTCCTATCTTCAATTTTCGGACCTAAAAATCAAGGAAATAGCCTTCCGCCTATGCTACTTCGATCCCTTTCATTTCTCCAAAGCCTTTAGGCAGGAGATGGAAATAAGCCCCTCTGAATATAGGCAGAGGTATAGGAATGGCTAAGCCACATGTGAAACATCATATTCCTATCAAACTCACATTGCCAGAGCCCGACAATTTCAATTTACTTATTCACAATGGTATCATTGGCAACTATTTGTTTGCCCAATGGCATACAGCAATAGAAAAAAGGAGCTGCAAAAATAAGTGTCTACTTGTTCATAATATTAATGATAAAAAACACATTTAGCTGCTCTGTCTGTGATTTCTTGTAAGAGTTTAATTTTAGCCTCTACCGAGGCTAGAGGTTCAATATCATAGGCCGATATCCAATCTACTGACAAATGTGCTTTTGTAGGAATAACGTCTGAGGGATACACATACATTCCTTCCTTAGTATTGAAAAAGCTGACAATTTGACCCAAAGAATGTCCATCATATAGTTGCAGATCTAAGCCCTCAAAAAGGCTGCAATCGCCTTCTATAAGTCGCAGAAGACCTTTGTTATAAATAGGCATCATATCGTCAGGTCTAAAAGCATCTTTTTCTAATCTATTGGGAGCACAATACGATGCCCATTGCCGCTCGCTTACCCAATGCTGGGCATTGGGTAAACTTATTTGCAAATCATTTGCAGCATCCAAATAAGTACAGCCCCCACAGTGGTCAAAATGCAGGTGAGAAAGCACCACATCGGTCACATCTGCGGGTTCAAATCCAAAAGGACGCAGCATTTCACTGATAGATTGAAGATTGAAAAAACGATAATACGACAGACTTTTCAAGCCCCTAGTTCCCACTCCCGTGTCTAAGACAATCACTCTGCCTTCGCCCCAAAGTAAGACGCAAGACATAGACATCAAGCAGGTGTTGTCTTCTAAGGCATGACATTTTCTTTGCCAAGCACGTTTGGGAATAGCCCCAAACATTGCCCCTCCATCAGCATAAAAATAACCAGCCTCTAAGATTCGATATTCCACCATTGTTTAAGATGCTACTAAGATTAAAAACTCACTACTTTTGCACAAAAATATGCATTTTATTCTTAATCCTATGCCGATTAATAAAAAACATCTTTTCAAGTAGCCAAGTTTTTAGTATCTTTGCTAAAAAATTGATCATGAGTGCCAAATTCAAACCCATAGCAACAGATATTTATACTTTTGAAGAAATGATCAAAAGCAATTATCTGTACGTCGATAAGACCGACTGCTTTGTATTGATGACGGGAGTAGCCAAATTTACTAAGGTCAGCATCTTCTCTAAGCTCAACAGCCTCTTCGACATTACGATGGATGCCCACATACTCCTGCATGCTGGGCTATACGCAAATACATCTTATTGTAATAAATTTTTGTAGCACCGATAGAAATATAACCGACAGCTTGCACAAACAAATAGCAGAATAATCTCCTAAATATATTTACAACAAGATAAAAACTGAATGACAAACAAATCAAAAAAGAACATATTAATAACAGGCGCAAATGGACAATTGGGCAATGAGCTTAGGCAGCTTGAAGTAAGCTATGCGCAATACAACTTTTATTTTGCAGATATTGACACATTGGATATTTGCCGACGAGGAGCTGTAAATGATTTTATTGAGGCAAACAAAATTGATTATATAGTAAACTGTGCTGCATACACCGCCGTAGACAAGGCGGAAGACGAACCTACAGAAGCCCTGCTTGTAAATAAATATGCAGTTGAAAACCTAGCCTTGGCGGCCGCAGGAAAGGCAAAAATCATTCATATATCCACAGACTATGTCTTTGACGGTACAGCCACAAGTCCCTACAAGGAAACAGACCCCACTAATCCTAATTCTGTATATGGACGCACCAAACAAGAAGGAGAGGCAGTATTGATGAGGTATTGCAAAGAGAGCATTATTATACGTACGGCTTGGTTGTATTCTTCTTTCGGCAATAATTTTGTGAAGACTATGCGCAAATTGGGCATAGAAAGAGAATCTCTCAATGTGGTGGCTGATCAGGTAGGCACACCCACTTATGCTGGCGATCTGGCAAAAACAATAATGGAGATACTTCTATTTTGTGATAAAGAAAATACTTTTGCAGCAGGCATTTACCATTATAGCAACCACGGGCAGTGCTCATGGTATGATTTCGCACAGAAAATTCACGAGATTTCCCATATTACAAGTTGCAGGATAAGCCCTATAGACACTGCGTCTTATCCTACCAAGGCAGCAAGACCAGCATATAGCGTGCTCGACAAAACAAAAATTAAAGAGACCTTCAAGCTGCATATTCCACAATGGGAGGACAGCCTGAAAATTTGCATAGCTCTACTACCGCCCATATAAAAATTAAGAGCAATAAAATTATTCCCTTATTATTATTTATTCATCACCATCCACTTATCATTTACAATGAGCGATTTAATAAAAGAAATACAAAAAAGACGTACATTTGCCATCATCAGTCATCCTGATGCAGGAAAGACAACATTAACAGAAAAACTGCTTCTTTTTGGAGGAGCAATACATGTGGCTGGAGCCGTTAAATCCAACAAAATAAAAAAAACGGCAACTTCCGACTGGATGGAAATAGAGAAACAAAGGGGAATATCCGTTGCAACATCCGTTATGGGATTTGAGTACGATGGCTATAAGGTAAATATTCTCGACACCCCTGGTCACCAAGATTTTGCCGAAGACACTTATCGCACCCTTACCGCCGTAGATAGTGTAATTATAGCAGTAGACATAGCCAAGGGGGTAGAGATGCAAACCCGCAAGCTCATGGAGGTCTGCCGCATGCGCAAGACCCCCGTTATTGTATTTATAAACAAATTGGATAGGGATGGCAAGGATCCCTTCGACCTGCTCGATGAGCTCGAAGAGGAGCTTAAAATAAAGGTGCGTCCCCTGAGCTGGCCCATAGATATGGGACATACTTTCAAGGGAGTATACAATTTGTTTCAAGAAAAACTAGACCTATACACTCCCAGCAAACAAACCGTCACCGAATCGGTAGAATTAAGGGACATCAACAGCCCCGATTTGGAAAATCATATAGGCAAGCACCTTGCGAATCAATTGCGTTCGGATATAGAGCTCATCGAAGGCGTTTATCCCAAGTTTGATGTAGATGATTATTTAAGGGGAGAGCTGGCTCCAGTATTTTTTGGCTCCGCACTCAATAATTTTGGGGTGCGCGAGTTGCTCGACTGTTTTGTGAAAATTGCCCCTTCGCCCCGCCCCGTTTTGGCTCAAGAAAGAATGGTAGAGCCCGAAAAAGACCCATTCTCAGGTTTTATTTTCAAGATACATGCCAATATGGATCCCAATCATAGAAGTTGCATTGCGTTTCTAAAGATCTGTTCGGGCACCTTTGAGCGCAATGTGAACTACAAACATGTGCGTTTTAATAAGATGATGCGCTTTTCGTCGCCTACTGCTTTTATGGCACAAAAAAAAGAAACTGTAGATGAGGCCTTTGCTGGCGACATCATAGGATTGCCCGATACTGGCAATTTTAAAATTGGAGATACCCTTACCGCTGGCGAAATGTTGCACTTCAAAGGCCTGCCTAGTTTCTCTCCCGAAATGTTTAAATACATAGAAAATGCCGATCCTATGAAAACCAAGCAACTCAATAAGGGCATTGATCAGTTGATGGATGAGGGTGTGGCACAGCTGTTTACCAATCAATTTAATGGTCGCAAAATAATTGGAACCGTTGGACAACTCCAGTTTGAAGTCATCCAATACCGACTACTGCATGAATATGGAGCGCAATGCAGGTGGGAGCCCATCAATTTGCACAAGGCTTGTTGGATAGAGTGCGATTGTAATGAAGATTTGGAGAATTTCAAAAAAAGGAAATATCAATACATGGCAAAAGACAAGGAAGGGCGCGATGTTTTTCTTGCCGATTCTAACTATGTATTGCAAATGGCACAGCAAGATTTTAAAACCATTAGCTTTCATTTTAATTCAGAGTTTTAGTACTCATTATTAGTACTGATTTTTAATGCTTTGGCTAAAACCAAGAAAGAGAAAGCTCAATAGGCAAAGGATAATTCATAATTGATTTTTTATTCATTAACTTTGCTCGCTTTTGCATAACTAACAAAGAGGAGTTTTAGGAAAAAACTGTCGAAGCTCCAAAAAACAATAATAAATGGAATACAATTTTAGTGAAATTGAGAAGAAATGGCAGACCTACTGGAAAGACAATAAGGTTTACCAAGTAAAGGAAGATAGCTCCAAGCCCAAATTTTATGTGCTTGACATGTTTCCATATCCCTCCGGTGCTGGATTGCATGTAGGCCATCCACTGGGATATATAGCCTCCGATATTTACGCACGCTTCAAACGTATGCAGGGCTTTAATGTATTGCATCCAATGGGCTATGATGCCTACGGACTGCCTGCCGAGCAATATGCCATTCAAACGGGGCAACACCCTGCCATTACCACAAAAAAAAATATAGAACGCTACCGCGAGCAATTGGATAAAATTGGCTTCTCCTTCGACTGGGATAGAGAGATTCGTACCTGCGAACCCGACTACTATCACTGGACACAATGGGCATTTATACAAATGTTTAATTCCTATTACGATACCAAGCAGCAAAAAGCACAGGCTATAGCTCTTTTAGTTGAGCATTTTGAAACCAAGGGAACTGCCGATATAAATGCTTCGTATTCACAAGAGATGACTTTTACCGCTCAAGAATGGGGCAGTAAGAGCAAAAAAGAACAACAAGCCATATTGCTCAATTATCGCATAGCGTATCTTGGCGAAACAATGGTCAATTGGTGCGCTGCCCTAGGCACAGTTCTTGCCAACGACGAGGTGGTAAATGGCCTTTCCGAAAGGGGAGGGCATCCCGTAGAGCAAAAAAAGATGAAGCAATGGTGTCTGCGCATTTCGGCTTACGCCCAGCGTCTGCTCGATGGACTAGACACCATAGAATGGACCGATTCGCTAAAAGAAATTCAAAAACACTGGATAGGTAGAAGTGAGGGCGCAGAAATGAAATTTCCTGTTAAAGAAAGAGATTTTGACATTGACATATTCACAACTAGGGCCGACACAATATTTGGCGTTACTTTTATGGTATTGGCTCCCGAAAGCGACTATGTAAATAAACTGCTTACCAAGGAGCAAAAAACCGAAGCCGACAACTACCTAGCAGCAGTAAAAAAACGCACCGAACGGGAGCGACAAGCAGATCAAAAGGTATCGGGAGTTTTTTCTGGAGCCTATGCCATCAATCCGCTCAATGGCAAAGAAATACCTATATGGATTTCCGATTATGTGCTGGCAGGGTATGGCACAGGAGCCATAATGGCGGTGCCAGCCCACGACAGCCGCGACTATGCTTTCGCCAAGCATTTCGATTTGGAGATTATTCCCCTTATCGAAGGCTGCGATATTTCCAAAGAAAGCTTCGACGCAAAGGAGGGTGTCATCATAAATTCTGATTTCTTAAATGGGCTTACAGTAAAACAGGCCATAGAAAAAATAAAAGATTATATCGCAGAAAAAGATTTGGGCAAGATAAAGACAAATTTTCGCCTGCGTGATGCAACCTTTAGCCGCCAGAGATATTGGGGTGAGCCCTTTCCTGTATACTACAAAGAGGGTATGCCCTACATGATAGACGAAAGCAAACTGCCTCTACAACTTCCTGAGGTGGATAAATTTTTGCCAACAGAAACTGGCGAACCTCCCTTGGGAAGAGCCAAAGACTGGACTTACGAGGGCTTCCCCCTAGAATTTTGTACCATGCCCGGATTTGCAGGTTCGTCGGCATACTACCTGCGCTACCAGGATCCTAAGAATGATAAAGCACTGGTTTCCAAAGAGGCTAACAAATATTGGGGCAATGTAGATCTATATATTGGAGGCACAGAGCATGCGACGGGTCACTTGGTATACAGCCGTTTTTGGAACAAATTTCTTTTCGACATGGGCATTATTTGCCAAGATGAGCCTTTTAAAAAATTGGTAAATCAGGGAATGATACAGGGAAGATCAAATTTTGTGTACCGCATAAATGGCACAAACACCTTCGTTTCCTTAAACCTGAGAGATCAGCACCAAACCACAGCCCTACATGTAGATGTCAATATTGTGAGCAACGACACACTCGATATAGAGGCTTTCAAAGAATGGAGCCCAGAATATAAGACGGCCGAATTTGTGCTCGAAGACGGCAAATATATTTGTGGATGGGCGGTAGAGAAAATGTCTAAATCTATGTATAATGTGGTAAACCCCGACCTAATTGTAGAAAAATATGGAGCCGACACCCTGCGTTTGTACGAGATGTTTCTAGGACCGCTGGAGCAATCCAAGCCATGGGATACCAATGGAATTGATGGTGTGCACCGCTTCTTGCGCAAATTATGGGGCTTGTTCTACAAAAATGGAGCCTGGCAAGTTGCACAAGATGCCGCCACGCCAGGAGAGCTAAAAGCACTGCATAAATTAATTAAGAAGGTTGCTATAGATATTGAAAATTTTTCGTTCAATACCTCTGTTTCTGCTTTTATGATATGCGTCAATGAACTAACAAGCCTAAAATGCAATAAAAGAGCCATTCTTAATGAGCTTATTATTGTATTAGCTCCCTTTGCCCCACACCTTAGCGAAGAGCTTTGGCAAAAACTTGGTAATGAGCATACCATTTGCGATGCTCCGTTTCCCGAATTAAATGAAGCCTTTTTGGTGGAAGACAGACTCAGCTACACCATTTCATTCAACGGCAAGGCGCGTTTTACTATGGAGTTTGCTACCGACTGCGATGCTAAAGAAGTGGAAGAAAAAGTACTTTCCAACGAAAATACTGCGAAATGGATGGAGGGTAAAATGCCCAAAAAAGTAATTGTCGTAAAAGGAAAGATTGTAAATATAGTCCTATAACAGAAATTACAAGTAAATACAAAAGGCTTGGCATATTTTCTATCCCGAGCCTTTTGTACTTATTGATTATAAGTTTTTTCACCTCCTGCGAAGAAATCCCGTCGGATGAAGTTCGCAAAAAGCAAGCTGAGGCTGGTTTCTATTTATGTAAAATATACTTAAGGATAGATTCTCAAACCTTCCTACAACATGAATTTACAAGTCCCAGATAGGCCATAATCCCCAAAAAATTGGAGTAGAGGGAGGAAGTCAAGGTGGAGCTTTCTCAATAGTTGCAAGTGCATTGGACAAAAGATTAAAAGTTATTCTCTTACACTCAAATACACCTTAATTATGTTTCAAAATTTAGTTCTTTGGCTTGAGCAACATTCAATTGCTTGCCCTAGCAAGAGCCTGTTTCTCATAGATTGCCCAGGCTGTGGAATGCAGCGAAGCTTTATTGCCCTGCTTAGAGGAGATTTATATCAGAGCCTTATGTTCTACCCTGCTACTATCCCAATTATTTTTTTGCTTGTCTTTGCAGGTCTACATCTGAAGTTCAATTTCAACAGAGGCGTCCAAATCATACTATGGACACAAATTATTTGTGTCAGCATTATTTCTGTTTCCTATATTATAAATATAATGGCACCCTTAATTTGCAAATTAGTTTAATGAAAAAATAATATACTTACGGATTGTCGCAGTACACAATTAGTCTTTATTCCTCCTCAAGGGCCAGCATATTTTCTGGTATTTGCTTGTTAGACTTAAGTCCAAGGTTTTTGAGCTTTATATCCTGCCCCCACAAGAAGTCCGCTGCCCCTATTGAGCTGAGATGTGGCAGTGGCGTAAGCCGTTTGTGTTCTTTGTAGGTGCTTGCCTACATCTTCTAAGGATGACCCAAAGGACACAAATTTTTCGTAAAGCAGCTCCCCATGCTTCACTATTTCCATGGCATTATTGCTCTGCATCTCGCGCTTCCACAAGTCGGAAATAAGTTTTAGGCAGGCAATGAGGTTGGTGGGGCTAATGAGGAGAATACGCTTTGAATAGGCATAGTCCCAAAGTTCTGGGTCGGCCTGTATGGCAAACATATATGCTGGTTCTATGGACACAAACATCATAGTAAAATCGAGGGAGTCCGTTAGATTGTCGTAATTCTTGCCTTGAAGATCATCGATATGCTTGCGTATGGAGAGCAGGTGTTCTGCCATATGCAAACTCTGCTCCGAGGAGTTTTGTGCAGAAGCAAACCTCTCGTAAGCCACAAGAGAGGCTTTGGAGTCGATGATGATAATCCGCCTGTCGGGAAGTTCCACGATAACATCTGGCCTTTGATTTTTGCCATCTTCGTTTTGTATGGTGGGCTGCACACGGTATTGCTTATCTTTTAGGAGGCCCGATTTTTCCAATATGCTTTCTAGTATCATCTCTCCCCAGTTTCCCTGAGTTTTGGCCTGGGCACTTACCTTATTGTTTTGCTCTACCAGGTCTTTTACTTTCTCTTCTAGCGAAAATCTTTGTTTCGATTCCTTGTCGTAAGTCTCTTCTACCTTTTGCTTAAAAACGCTGATATTTTCGCTCAGGGGCTTCAACAAGGCCTCTATATTCACCTTATTGGGTTCTGTAATTTTTCCCGACTTATCTTCGAGTATTTTATTGACTATTTTTTCAAATTGCAGGTGCGCTGTTTTCTGCATCTCTATTATCTCCGCTTTGTGGGAAGACAACTTCTCCTCCAGTGCTTCGTTTTGCGAAGTCAAGCGGCTTTCACGCACCTCCATTTGTTTGATCTGTTCTGTCAATATCTCAAGTTGAGCACTTTTTTTTTGCTCTATCTCTTCTTTTTCTTTTATGCGCTGCAGTGCATTTTTGTAGTCGGCTCCCATTTCTGCTATTTCTTGCTTGTAGGCATTAATTTTATCTTGCATATATATGCACATTTCCTCTTTTTGAGAGAGCAGGGTCTTTGCTTTATTTAAATTCTCAGAGACTGCCACCTGCCGTGTTTCCAAAATAGCGATATCCCTTTGCAGCGAGGCTATAAGGTCATTCTGATTGTAAAAAAGCTCCTTATCGACAGTACTTTTTTTTTGCCTAAGGCTCGCAACAAGATAAGTAAGGAGGGCTCCAAGAAGGAAGCTCAGTAAAATAAAAACTATGTTCATCATAAGTCCAAAAATAATAAATTAATTGATTAATACACACCGCCTCACTGACCCTGTTCTATATAAATCTAATCTGCAAATTTAGCTTAAGTATCTGCTTTTCGCCTATGTTTTCGACTATTCCAAATCTGTATCGAGTGCTGCTTGGCGTGTCCATAAAAGAAGTATTGAGCAGATAATTTTCAAATTCGTTGCGCTTGTATATGTGATAACACAATACATCGCCATCTTTTTTTACCACAAGATAGCCCCCATTAGCATCAAATATTCCTGTCCATATGTGGGCAGGAGTCATACCCAATGCAGCATCGCAGAGTAGTCGTTTGAGTTTGTATTCATAAAATTTATGTTTGTCTCGCATGTCGTAGCCAAGGGGGTTTGTTTGCTGCAATCTTTCCGACAATTTATTTAACAATTTACCCTCGCCCGAATAATACATTAGTAGTAATTCTCCCATAATATTGGGCATGAAGCTATCAATCATTATTAGATTATTATTGAACACGGGCGAGTCTATACCATCAAAAGTCAGCAAAGCTCCCAATTCTTTGATACGCAAAATGCGATCGCGAATTTTGCTCTTTGTTTCGATGCTATTTATTTCGTCAATTTGTATTTGAGTCAGTTTAACTCTACCAATAGTATAACGAAAATTTGTGGCTCTACTTGGGTTTATCAATGTCGAAGCGCCACCCATTTTAGACTTGATACTGAAGCCTAGAGTTGGACACACACCAGTGTGTAGGTCGTGAATAATAATCTTAATATCAGTTTTGTCAGACGATTTTGCTTTAATCTTGGTGCAATATGCAGACCTCATAAACTGCTCTGTTTCGGGGCTTGTAAAAGCTCCCGCACTTTTTTTGATTATATTGAGTAAAAATTTAGCTTGCTTTGTAAATTCAGCCACTGGTATACGTAACTCTTTCTTGCCATCGCCTGTAACGATGACTATATCTCCTTTGTGAATTGCAAATTCATAGTTTGTATTCTCCTCCTGTCTGAGAATTTTAATAATAGGATAGAACAAATCCTCAATTTTATTCAAATTACCATCACCTGCGAAGACTTTTTTATCTCCCAGCAACTTAAAGAGGGTATATACTTCGCTCCATTCGCCTTTGTTTCCAGAGAGTGCCATGTTTTATTTTTTCAAAAGGTTAATTATCTGCTCTCCCGTTGCTTGTATTGCAGGTACGGCAACCGAATTGCCAAACTGCTTGTATGCTGAGGCATCAGCCACAGGAATTATAAAATTGTCTGGATACCCTTGTAATCTAGCCCATTCTCTAGGAGTCATCTTCCTTATACCCTCGCGGTTGACTACCCCTTTGATTTTAGTGACGGGTGTAAAATCTATTATTCTATCGTCGAGAACTAAATTACGCTCACGCCCCATGCCTCCAACCACTATGACATTGGAACACTTATCATCGCTTATAATTTCATAGCCAAAACCATTGCCTTTCTTCTCATGCCTCGCCTTGTGTGCTCTTAGTGTTTGTAGATATTGAGTTGATAAATAGTATTTTGTGCTTACTACGCTCTTTTCTTTTACATCGGCAAATGTTGGCTCTTTATCTAAAGCTTTAGGATAGACAAATTCGCTTATGCCCAAATCTTTTCTGAATGCGACAATGTATATGCGTTCTCGATTTTGGGGAACTCCAAAGTTTTTGGCATTAACAACCTGAGGCTCGGGTACAAAGTAGTTCAAATCTTCTCGCAAGGTGTGGATGATGGTTGCAAGAGTCTTTCCTCCATTATGGTTTATGAGACCTTTTACGTTTTCCAAAAATATAGCCTTTGGTTGCTTGTGTTTGATAATCGTAGCAAGGTCAAAAAAGAGTGTTCCTCGGGTATCCTCAAATCCGCCACGTTTACCAGCTATAGAAAATGCTTGGCAAGGAAATCCTGCACACAGCAGGTCAAAATTGTCGGGAATATACCCTTTAGTTTGTTCCGATGTTAAATCGCCAAAAGGCACCTCTCCAAAATTAGCAAAGTATGTCTTTTTAGCATCTTTGTCCCATTCTGATGAAAACACACACTTGCCTCCAAGGTTTTGCATCGCCATACGAAATCCTCCTATGCCTGCAAATAGATCTATGAAAGTGAAGCTATAGTTCTTTGGCGTGGGGAATGGTGCGCCTTGAATCTCTTTCAGCATATTGTCAATGATACTGTCTTTATTTTGTAGAAACAGCTCATTTGCCATTATTCTATCTAAAGCAAGCATTGCGTGAGGTTTGAAAAACTTGCAAACTCCAGTTCTGTAATTGTGTAGATAATGGCTTACAAGAGCTAAATCGGTACTCGCAGAGTCCATCTTGTAGTGTGGCTTTGAGTATACCAAATTACCTATTATATTATTCTCTGTATTCAATACCATATTGTTTGTTGTATATTTCTAAAAGACTTTTTGCTGCCTTGCCTCCACCCATTGATACTGCAAAAGTACAGACAATAAAGAGTAGTTTAGCTAAGTCTATCTACTTTATATTAGCTTTAACCTGACAGCAAATGCAAAAATAAGCATTTTTTACATCCTTTCAGTAATATTGTCCATCTTTTGCATGCTCAATATCCCTTATCTTTGCAGTATGAAAAATAGAAACTATCTTTTCCTCATCTCCTTGGTTTCTGCCATGGGAGGTTTGCTCTTCGGCTACGACTGGGTAGTTATTGGGGGAGCTAAGCCCTTTTACGAAGTATATTTCGATATTGCTGGCTCCGCCTCCATGCAAGGCTGGGTTATGGGCAGTGCCATTTTGGGATGTCTCTGTGGAGTGATGGTGTCGGGGAGTTTGTCGGAGCGCTTTGGCAGAAAGCCCCTCATGATTGTTGCGGCCTTTGTTTTTCTAGTATCTGCCATAGGCACGGGCATGGTCGATAGCGTCACCTGGTTTATTGTTTATCGATTGGTGGGTGGTGTGGCTATAGGTATTGCATCCAATTTGTCGCCCATGTATATTGCCGAAGTATCCCCTTCTGCAATACGCGGACGTTTTGTATCGATTTACCAATTGGCAATAGTGCTGGGTATTTTGGGAGCCCAAGTAGCAAACTGGTTGATAGCCGACCCCATACTGGATGGCGAAAACATACTCGCCACATGGAATGGGCAGATGGGATGGCGCTGGATGTTTTGGGCAGAGACTCTTCCTGCTTTGGCATACTTCGTATTGGTGTTTTTTATTCCCGAAAGCCCTCGCTGGCTTGCCAATCAGCAACAATATGATAGGGCAGAGAAGATACTAACAAATATTGGGGGGGCAGACTATGCCAAGCAAGAAGTAGCGGCAATAAAGTTTGCGGCAGGCAGTAGTACCGAAAAAGGATCTTTCAAACAGTTGTGGGAAGGCAAGATGCTAAAAATTGTGGTGATAGGCATCGTCATTGCAGCCTTTCAGCAATGGTGTGGCATAAATGTAATATTCAACTATGCGCAGGAGATATTCTCTTCGGCAGGCTATGGGGTGTCGGACATACTGTTCAATATAATTATTACGGGACTAACAAACGTAGTCTTTACATTTATAGGCATGTATACCGTCGACAAGCTAGGGCGCAGGGCCTTGATGGTATTCGGATCCATTGGTTTGGCATTTATTTATGCCCTGCTGGGTGCGTGTTTCTATTTTGAAATAAGAGGAATAGCCGTCTTACTATTGGTAATGGCAGCCATTGCTACCTATGCCATGACTCTGGCACCGATTACCTGGGTGGTATTGTCCGAAATATTTCCCAACAAAATAAGGGCTATGGCTATGGGGGTGGCTACATTTGCGCTGTGGACTGCCTGTTTTGTGCTTACCTATACCTTTCCCCTACTCAACAAAAGCCTAGGAGCTTCAGGAACCTTTTGGCTCTATGGTGTGGTCTGTTTGTTGGGCTTTGTGTTTATCAAAAAGAACCTGCCCGAAACAAAGGGCAAGTCCTTAGAACAAATAGAGAAAGAACTAACAACGCCCAAGCCTCTAGAACAGTAGGCTCCAAGGGTCTAGTGACCTGCTCCAAGGGTCTAGTGAGCCTGTGCCCAAGCCTATAGAACAGTCGTCAGCATCGGATAGAACAAGCCGTCAACATCGGCTAGAATAAAAACTATAAAAACTATAAAACAAATATGGAGACAATAACAGAATACCTCATACAAGCGAGGGTGCACAAAGAAGGTGAAGTGAAGGTATGGGAAGAAGATATAATGATTCCCACCTACGCCATTGGTGAAGAAGAGAAGAACCCTATTTTTCTCGAAAAGCGTGTGTATCAGGGTAGTACTGGATCAGTATATCCCTATCCTGTGGTAGAGAAAATATCCGATACCAAGCTCGACAAGCAATATCATGCCATCTTTTTGGAAAACTACTATATAAAGATTATGATACTCCCCGAACTTGGGGGGCGCCTACATATGGCTTACGATAAGGTAAAACAACGACACTTTGTATACTACAATCAGGTAATCAAACCAGCATTGGTAGGACTCACAGGCCCCTGGATTTCTGGAGGAATTGAGTTCAACTGGCCGCAGCATCACCGCCCCAGCACCTTTCTGCCCACCGACTTTGCCATAGAAGAAAATGACGATCAGAGCATCACAGTATGGTGCAATGAGGTAGAACGAATGTTCAGAACCAAGGGCATGCAGGGCTTTACTCTCCATCCCGACAAAGCTTATTTGGAAATCAAGGTAAAGGTATATAACCGCACAGCATTTCCCCAAACCTTTCTGTGGTGGGCAAATCCTGCGGTGGTGGTCAATGATCACTACAAATCGGTGTTCCCTCCAGATGTGCATGCGGTGTTTGACCACGGCAAAAGAGCGGTGTCCAATTTCCCTATTGCCATTGGTGAATACTACAAACAAGACTATTCGGCAGGAGTAGATATTTCAAAATACAAGAATATTCCTGTGCCTACCTCCTACATGGCAATTAAATCGAAGTACAACTTTGTGGGAGGCTATCAGGATGATTTGCAAGCTGGTCTATTGCATATTGCCAACCACCACCTATCGCCAGGAAAGAAACAATGGACATGGGGAAATGGTGATTTTGGTATGGCTTGGGATCGCAACCTTACCGACGAAGATGGCCCCTACATCGAACTGATGACGGGAGTCTATACCGACAACCAGCCCGATTTTGCATGGCTGCAGCCATACGAAGAGAAATCGTGGGTGCAATATTTTATGCCCTACTCTGAGGTGGGCTACGTTAAAAATGCAAGTAAGGATGCGCTTATTAACATAGAAATAACTGGAGACGAGGCTACTGTGATGCTATACACCACGGGCGTATTCAAAGATCTAAGCAT
>BHEP01000029.1 GCA_003851245.1 Bacteroidales bacterium
GTATATTTTGTTTCACCTTTACAAGACCTTTATAAAATTAGACAAAATGGAATCAGTTGAAGGTATTACGTTTAGAATTTTTATTATGACAACAAGAAGAAAATTCAGCACCTATTCTAAGACTAAAGTAGTCTTAGAATCATTAAACGAGCGAGAGAGTTTGGCGAGTATTATAGCAAACAAGAGATATGATTATAGCTAGGATTGCAGTAGATTTAATAATTTCATAATTATTTGCTTTCATATTTTCTTTTTATTGTGTGTTTGAATTTTAGGACTGCGAAATTCAACTCTATAGTAGTCTCTGTGTCCGTTGTTTGCAAATATTGACCGATTAAATCAGATAGTATATTGCCGCTTTTTTGCATTAATTCTTTTTGGACTTCTTCTTGTGGGGAGTCTGATAAGGCGGCTATGTTTCTTGACAAGTCTCTAATTTGCGCAAAGGTTTCAACTATAGCCATTGTTGTGGGTAGCTTTGTTACTTTTCTGCAGTCGATAAATCTATTACATAGCCTTCGGTAAATTTGCCAGGCTCGTTTTTTTGATATATGAGATGAAATATATGCCCACTCCTATTTACCCCTATATGCGTCGATAGCTTTTTTTGCCGATCCGTGCAACAACAAAAGCTCCTGAGCCTCTTGGTAAGGAATGGCGAGTTCGTCGGTAAGCATGCGCGTACCTCTGTCTACAAGTTTTTTGTTGGACAGCTGCATATTAATCATCCTATTGCCTTTTACCCTTCCCAGCTGTATCATTGTGGCGGTGGTAATCATGTTGAGGATAAGTTTTTGCCCCGTTCCCGATTTCATTCGTGAGCTCCCTGTCACATATTCGGGGCCCACAATCATTTCTATAGCAATATCGGCTTCTTGCGCCATTGGCGAATTGGGGTTGCTTGATATAGAAGCTGTTAGAATGCCATTTTCGCGGGCTTTCTTGAGTGCTCCAATCACATATGGAGTAGTTCCCGAGGCAGCAATGCCCACTACAGTATCTTTTGCAGAAATATCGTAGGTCTGCAGGTCTTTCCATCCTAGGGCGGTATCGTCTTCGGCTCCTTCTATGGGGATGCGCAGGGCCTTGTCGCCTCCAGCTATTATGCCGATAACTAGGGTTGCGGGCATGCCAAATGTAGGAGGAATTTCGGAGGCATCCAATACTCCAAGCCTGCCGCTGGTGCCTGCTCCCATATAGAAGAGTCGGCCGCCGTCCTTCATTTTGGGCACAAGTAGCGATACCAACCTTTCTATCTGAGGAATTGCTGCTTTAACGGCTATTGCCACCTTTTGGTCTTCTTCATTGATGCCTTCAAGAAGTTGCAATACCGTTTTTTGTTCTAAGTCACTGTGTAGTGATGCTTGTTCTGAAATTTTTATAAACATGGATTTGCTATGAATTGTTAATTATTAATTTCCGCATGAATTTTCGCATTAATTTTCGTCATGAATTTTCGTCATGAAACTTTATGAGCCCCTCCATCGGACTTTTTATAATATTTCCTAAGTCTATACCCAGTTCTTTTGTTACTTCTTGAATTATATCTTTGTAATAAAACGCTATGGATCCCACAAGGTGCACCTTATATTTTTTGTAGTCATATTGCATAACGTTGCGCACAAAGAAAGATTTTATGGCATTGAATACCAGTGCGTATACCTGAGGGTCATTTATGTTTTGTATAAGAAATGGCGAGAGGCTAGCAAGAAATCTATTGGGGAAGGCCTGCTTGTATACCCTTTCGAGGAGTATGGCGGGGGTGAGTTCAAACTGGGCGAAGAATTTCTCTTTTAGCTCTGGGCTCAGTTGGTTTTTTAGGCAGTCGCCCACCAGGAGTTTTCCCAAAACGGCACCGCTACCCTCATCGCCGAGAATGAATCCCAGAGGCGATACATTGTCCTGTATAGTCTGTCCGTCGTAGTAGCAAGAGTTGGAGCCCGTACCCATTATACATGCTATTGAGGGCTCTTTGCCACATAGGGCTCTCGCTGCTGCCAGTAGGTCGCTACCCACTTCTATTTTGGCATCAATAAATTGGCGTATTGCGCTTTTAACCATTTCGTTTTTTTCGGGAAATGAACATCCTGCGCCATAGAAATATACGGCATCGATACTGAAGCCCTTTATTTCTTGCATAAGATGCTCTTGTATTTCGGCAGCAATTTCATCCCTTGTTTGAAAGAAAGGATTTATACCCTTGGCAATTATCTGCCTCACTATTGTTGGGGCTACTTGTGTAGGAGTTTTTGCAAGTGTTTGTTTGTTGTCTACCACTACCCATTGGGTTTTGGTAGATCCTCCGTCTGCTAATATTATCATATTTTTATATATATATTCTTTTTATATAGCACATTTCCTATTGCCCAGTTGAGGGCAACAAAGAGCAGCGCAAATGCAAGTGATGCGGGATAGTCTCCCAGTATTGGCTGTAGCACCTGCGCATACAAGAAGGTCTTGATACTCATGGCCTGTCCGCCATAGCTTATCAATATATTGCCTATAAGTATGCTCAATACGGCAGCTGCCACATATATAAATAGTGGGTTTATGCCGAAGACTTCAAAAAACTTAGTCCATCGTTTGTGTCCTTTTATATCGATTATCCAAATGAGTAGGGCAAGGAAGCTAGCCGCCAATCCGCAGGTGGCGATAGTGAATGTGGGCGACCATATTTTCTTGTTTATGGGGCATCCGTAGCTCAGCAGAAAACCTGCAAAGGTGAGTATTACGCCCACTAAAAAAAGCCTCTCTATGCGTTGGTGATTATCTTTAGTGTCCATTATTAGCTTGCCACAGTAAAAGCCTATAAGCACATGGCAGATAGCTGGAATGGTGCTTATGAGTCCTTCGGGATCCAATGCTATGCGCGATCCATCGGGCAGCGTATCTTTATACATATGCTGAGCGCCAAGTACCGCACGGTCTATTATGGAGATTATATTGTTTTCGGAAAATTCAAATCCATTGCCACAAATAAGGAGTATAAAATATCCAAGAAGACCCGCTACAATGATGTATGGTATGTATTTGTGTTTTACCAGCAGGGCGATAATTGCCGTAGCACCATAGGTGAGTGCCAGTCGCTGCATTACTCCCAGTATGCGTATATTTTCAAAGTTCCAAGCAGCCTTTCCTAAGCATTCAAAGAATGGAATGTCTTCTGCCCTAAGGGCGTTGAAGGTGCGCATGGCAAGCGATAGCCAGGCAATACCAAGGCCTATGGCAAAGATGACGGCGGTTCTTTTCAGTATTTTTAGCATTGCCGATTGGGAGAACTCAAACTTATATTTGCGCAGCGAAATATAGGTAGATATTCCCATAATGAACATAAAAAAGGGGAATACGAGGTCGGTGGGGGTGAGCCCATTCCAGGAGGCATGACCTAGGGGGGCATACACCTTGCTCCATGATCCGGGGTTGTTTACCATAATCATTCCTGCTATGGTGATTCCCCTCAGCACGTCGAGGGCGAGTAGTCTGTTGTTTGTTGCTTTCATTTGTATAGGTAGTATTTCTTTGAATCTTGGCTGAATTGTTGTACATCCTTGTACCAATAGTCTTTTATGTCGTCGAAGCTATGATTTTCAGAAAATAGGAGTCTAATTTGGTCGCTGCCCGATACCTTGTCAAACATATTGAATCGTTTTTGGTCGGCATGTTCAAACACCTTTTTTTCGGGGTATAATTTGGCAAGCTCTTGCATCATGTAGAACTGTACTTCGGAGAGCCTTGCCTTTTGATAATCCATAATATGCACCTGCACTCCCTGATAATGCTCGCCCACGCCGAGGGCATAGAATGGCTTTAGGTGCATGGGTCTAAATTGCAGTCCCGGCAATGCTAGGCGGTTCATGCTCTTTGCCAATTGATCGGCATTGATCCACTCGGCGGCAAATAGCTGAAAGGGTATGGTATATCCCACACCTATGGACACGTAGCCCAATTCGCCTAATATCCCTGAGACAGGGTAAAAAAATGCGGAATGCGCATGCGGTATATGTGGTGATGAGGGCACCCACTGCAGCCCTGTCTGTGTATAATCCATTTTTCGTTTCCAGCCCTTCATCTTCACTACTTGCAGCTTGCAAGACTGGCTTAGCATACCCTCATTGTTTAGCATCAAGGCCAATTCGCCGCAGGTTAGAGCGTAGAGGTATGGTATTTTAAACTGGCTGACGAATGAGATAAAGCCATCTTCAGTTAAATTCCCTTCAATTTTGAGTCCGTTTACGGGGTTGGGCCTGTCGAGCACCACAAATTCTATATTGTTTTCGGCAGCCGCCTCCATGGCCACTCCCATGGTGCTGATGTAGGTAAAAGATCGGCATCCAATGTCCTGAATATCGTATACCAGCACATCTATGCCTTGTAGCATTTCGGGAGTAGGCTTGCGTGTTTTGCCATATAGAGAAAATACAGGCAGTCCGGTATTGAAATCCTTGGAGTTGCTGACAGAGTCGCCAGCATGCACGTCGCCCCTCACCCCATGTTCGGGGCCATATAGCGCCACTAGATTGACATTTGCAGCCTCATGCAGCACATCTATTGTAGATTTTAAGTGATTGTCCACACCCGTTGGGTTTGTAATGAGCCCTACACGCTTGCCTTCAAGAGCTTTGAAATTTTGCTCTTTGAGCACCTCTAGTCCTGTTTTTATTCGTATTTTCTGTGCTGATGCGTTCAATACCATCAAGCAAAAAAACAATGCTATTATTGTTCTTGTTTTATTCATTATTGTTTGTTTATATTTGTTTCTTTTTGTTGTTTCCTACCATAGCTTGGATCTATTTTGATAAATGCAGTTACCATAAGTGTTATAGAGCAGCATATCATTACCCATATAAAGAAGTTGGTGTATCCCAACTTCTCTTGCAGCCATCCAGAGGCCATGCCCGGTATCATCATTCCCAATGCCATAAATGCGGTACAGATGGCATAATGCGCCGTTTTGTGCTCTCCTTCGGAGAAATATATGAGGTATAGCATATAGGCAGTGAACCCGAATCCGTATCCAAATTGTTCGACAAAGACACAGGAGCTTATCAGCCATATGCTTTCGGGCTGAAAATAGCTAAGATATACGAAGGCAAGGTTTGGTAGGGTGATTGCTAGCGCCATTGGCCACAGCCATTTTTTGAGACCTCCAAGAGATGCGGCAATACCTCCGATGATGCCTCCAAGGGTTAGTCCTATGATGCCCAAGGTGCCATAAACCAGGCCTATCTCTTCGGTAGCCAGACCCAAGCCTCCCTTATCTACAGGGTCTAGCAAGAATGGGTTGGCAAGTTTTACGAGCTGCGCCTCAGGAAGTCTATAAAAGAGCATAAAGAGGATGGCCACTGCAGCTCCTTTTTTCTTAAAGAAAGAGACGAAAGTAGCCAAAAATTCTTTCAAGAGGGTAGAAGGGGTAACTTCTTTTGCTGGCTTGTCGGCAGCTGGCTTGGGCAGCACATACCAGTGATATATAAAAAAAGCAATAAATAAAACAGCAAGTATCATAAACGATATAGACCAAGCGAGGGGTATGTTGCCAGTACTTTTTTCTAGGAGTCCGGCTACCATTATCAGCAAGCCCTGACCCGCTATGGTGGAGATGCGATAGAAGGTGCTGCGAATGCCCACAAAGAGCGATTGCTGATGGCTGTCCAGGGCTATCATATAGAATCCGTCGGCGGCAATATCGTGCGTTGCCGAACTAAATGCTACCAGCCAAAAGACTGCCAAGGAGGCTTGAAAAAAGAAGTCCATAGGAATGGTAAAGGCAATACCTCCCAGTCCAGCACCTACCAGCAATTGCATGATCAATATCCACCAGCGCTTAGTTTTTAGCAGGTCTACAAAAGGGCTCCATAGGGGTTTTATTACCCAGGGGAGGTATAGCCAGCTGGTGTATAGTGCTATTTCGGCGTTCGATACTTCCAATCGTTTGTAGAGAATTACCGAAATAGTCATAACAGCCACATAGGGCAGTCCCTGAGCAAAGTAGAGGCTAGGAATCCAAGCCCAGGGAGATATTTTTTTATTTTCCATATCTTGTAAGTGATTAATATTTTTCTTCTATGGAGGCTCCCGGATAGTAATGAAGCAGTATATCGCTATAGGCATGTCCTCCTTCGCCCATTACGGCGGCTCCAATTTGGCAAAGTCCTACGCCATGCCCCCATCCAGCTCCGGTAAGTATAAATTTGTCGTCTTCTTTGTCTATCACAAAGGCCGAACTGTATAGGTGCGATGGCGATAGGCTGCGGCGTATTTCCAACTCCTTGCCTATGGTAAGAGTTTTTAGGCTTCCCACTATATTGAGCTTGATGAGTCGTGCCGAAGTGCCACGCTCTACCGGTATAAGGTCGGTGATGAGTCCAAAATCAATGCCCGAACGCTCTAGCACCAATTGCGTAAGTTCTTTGGCTGTATATATTACCTTCCACCTATAAAAGTCATTTGTTTCTTGGTCGTAGTTGTTTAGCACCTGGCTAAGAATATTTTGATCCTGAGTATTGCAAAACGCCGGGGGGCTAGATCTTATCCACTTTTGCGCCATGTCTTCTTGGCAAAGATCGGGCAAGTTGCTGCTGTCTTGGTAGTCTCGTAGCTTACTTAGGTATGGGTGCTTGGTATCTTCCCAGCAGTTTTGAAACTCCTCGACGGCACCGCCGCAGCATTTGGAGAATCGTGCATCGCATATTTTGCTGCCATAGCACAATACCTGTCCGCGGGTACCGCTTACGGCATGCTTTACGAGTTCGGTTGAAGAGCGAGTAATGCCCTGATAGCGCTGGCAATGATCGTCGGCACACACATCAAAGCTATCGTGATCCTCTCTATCATACCATTTTATGATGGAGTCGGAAGTTTGGTGGCAGGTAGCATATTCGCCCAGTGTTTTTTGTTTGGCTATTTGTGCCAGTAGCCAGCTTCGTGAAATCACGGCATGCGCCTGAAGTAAGCTCAGCGAGGCTGTAGCACTCATTTCGGATGATATAACACTGCAAATATAGGCCTCAATATCTACAATGTTTATGGCTCTTAGCTTTCCGTGTTCGGCAATGATCTTCAATGCACCTTCAAATATTTGATTCTCCGAGCGTTCCCAATGAAACTGTATACCTATAACTACGTCGAAGAGCTCAAAAGAACAATCGTCGGTGCTAGGCTCAAACAATAGCTCGTCATACAAAGAGTCCATCCACTGCACCTTGCCATCTTTATAAGACACACAGTTATCCTTAGGCTGAAACACCCCATAGGATTGGTACTGCCCTTTGAGAGAAAATTTTATTTGCCTACTTTCGAGTATTCCTACAGCTACTTTGGGTGCGTTCATATCAATTATTGTTTGTTGCTATTTTTCAATCTACTTATCAGCTCATCCATTTTGCTGTCGGCTATGCACACCTCGGCAAAGATTTTTTCAATATCTTGTGCGGTTATTTTGTCGAAATCTTTTTCTAGGGGCGTTATCATCACACCTCCCAGGTCTACACTTGCAGGACTTAGCAGTATATTGCTGTCGCCCACGGCATCGAAACATGATGGGCGGTGCTTGCTGCGAAGAAATACGCAGGTCGTCCATTGCTTGTTGTCATACCAAGCAATCACATTGAGCCGGGGTTCTATTTCGCCCTCTTTTACTTCCAATGCCTTATATATGCTTTCAAAGGCATCTGTTGCCGAGCTTATTGTGTCCGACTGTATAAGTATATTACTGCGAAGCCACGACCTTAGGGAAAATACCTCGATGCCAGAATTTTTCCAAATGGACTGACGCGCCAGTGTGCTTACTTCCTTTTCTATGGGAAGAAAACCCTTGTTGCCAGCTTGAAAATGAGCATGATCGGGGGCGGACGCCCCACATTTGGGACCATTATAAAATATACTATAGTCAGGCAGGGCAAATGCCATATCTAGCATATCGGCATATCGCTGGCGTATGCTCTGGTCGGTATGCTTGAGCGTGGGCATGGTGAGATGCGTGGGAAATATTGGGAAAGGATTGAGCAATACCGTATATTCTTTGCCAAAGGGCAATGAGGTCTGCTCCACAGGCAGATTGGCAGCACACAAGAAGCATGGGCGCGCCTTGATGGATTGACTATCTACCTTGGCTGCCGATGACACTATGCGTGCGGGGTTGAATTGCACTCGTATCTCGAAGCCCTTGAAAGAAAATATTTTTTCCCTCACTTGCTTAAGAGCCTCGTAATTGGTTTTTGCCAACTGCCAGCCTTGGGATTGCTGTTGTATGAGGGTAGTTACTTGAGAATAAAACATAATGAATAGTGTTTAGTAGATAGTTAGTAATTGCTTGTTACGAGCTACTCTTGCTTGTAGTTCCCATGTACGTATCCTATCCTTGTAGGTGTTGTGGGCGTTCATCTTTACAACATCTAGGGAGGCATCGGAATTGTCGTCCCAGCGTCTGCAGTGGTACAATACATCATATATACGTCCAATTTGGTATTCTCGAGAGAAATTTAGTCCGAGGGCATAATCTTCGCCATAGCTGGTGTTAGGGACTTTTATTTCCCTAAGTAGGGGCGTATAAAAAGCTCTAGGAGCTCCTAATCCATTTATGCGCAGGGCGTTGTTTCTACCATTTTCGGGAGTCCACTCTTTGTGATCTATTATGCCGGGCGCTATCATATTCATATCAAAGTCGGTCATCATGTAAGTGCCCACTACCATGGCGCAGTTTTGCTGATAAAAAGCATCAACTATTTTTTGCAAGGAATGTTGGTCGTTGTATACATCGTCGCTATCGAGCTGTACGGCAAACTTGCCACATTGAGGATGGTGCACCCCAAGGTTCCAGCAACCACCAATGCCAAGGTCTTTGCGCTCAGGAACGAGGTGTATCAACCTCTTGTCGGAGGCATATTTTTTTATCAATTCGCTAGTGCCATCGGTAGAATAATTGTCGATAATGATGAGATTGAATTTGAAGTTTGTCTCCTGTTTGAGCACCGATTTTATGGCATCTTCGACGGTACGTATACGGTCGCGCACAGGAATAATTACAGAAGCCTCGAAAGGAAATTCTTTCGCAGTATCATTGTTGGCATTAAAATCAATAGACTTAAATTGAGGAGACAAATAAGCTTTAATTGCTTTGAGATGCTGTGTGCATACAGCTTCCATTTCTATTTGCACCTTACGGTTTTTGGGATCTACATAGTCGAATATTTTTTCTCCACTTTTGCGGGTGTCATTTTCCACCTCAGCATATAGATACTCATTGATATGCACCAAGTCAGCTTTTTGCGACACCCTGAGTCGAAGGTCATAGAGGGCAGCAAATTCGTATTCTATATCCATTGTTGCAACAGCATCTTTGAGAACTTGGGAATTGTAGACCAATACGGATCCGAAATTAAAATCGTCGCGTAAGCTTCCCTCTTGATAAGCAATTACGGGGCACACACTACGCTTGTTGCCTTGCACCTGGTAGTGGTCGGCATATACCAAGCCTGCACTACTGTCTTTGGCAATATTAATCATGCGCTCCAGGGCAAACATTCCCAATTCCAAGGGCGTGTGCTTGGTGTATATGAGGGATAAATCGGTATTTGCCTTGGCGGCTATCATGCGCAAAGACTCGGTTTTTGACAAGGAGTCTATGGGCAGTATCTCGCAGGAAGGAAACGCGGCTTGCACCTCCTCAGAAGTAAGGATGAAGACTTTATGAAGGAGGTTCAGATCCTTCAAGTTCGCTACGGTTTGCAAAACGTCGGCATGCTCTGCTCGTTGATAAGGAATAAAGATGTTGATTGTCATATTTGTGAGTTGTTGTTGTTTAATCACTTATAAAGCTGATTATTGATTGCATTATTTGTATTCTCTCTTTTTCTGTTTTTAGTGCCTCGATAGGAAATCCCAGTATGCAGGTTTTGTATTGTCCAGCAAAGGCAATGCCTGCACTTATATTGTTTTCAGAATATCTGAATATGGTGTGGCTGCCTTCTCCTGCGGGCTCAATGCCATCGGGCGCTTCTACTATGTAAGATTGGTCATTTAGCTGGCTATTAAAGGCATAGCTACCAGCGATGGCAAATGGTGAAGCTACCGATTTTACCCTTCCTGTGACGGCAGCTTGCTGGGTTCGCCATTGGTATTTTAATACATCCATTGCAAAACTTTTATCTTTAGAACAAGCATCGTCTCTGTCCCATAGGTCGGATGCTACATAAGCTCCGCTCACAATAATGCTTCCTCCTTGTTGGCAATACCCTTTGATGATGTCTTGCATTGCCTGAGGAAATGTTTTAAATTTTTCCCCATAAACAGCCCTACCTATGCCTGTTTGCCTTTGTTTGCCAAGAATAATATCTACAATTGGGTATTGCTCGAGCTCGACACTCCCACTCATTAAAGCCTGTCGGCTTGCAGAGGTATAGGAATAAGATGCTGCGGCGATAGCCTTTCCGTGTATGATGGGATAGTCGAAGCTGTTGCCTGCAATAACTTGCGTCTCGAAGTTGGCGTGGCTGGCACCAAATCCTGGGGCATCGTCGTCCATCCATGGTATGTTTCGTCTAAACTCTCTTTGACTTCCTATATAACTAATGTCGTATCTGTCGGGCACTCCATAATCTAGTGCATCACTAAAGCCAGCAATGGGATTCTTGCTGTCTGGCGAGGCAAAACTGGCGGGTCCACTTAGGCGGTCAAATCCATTGATTATCATCACCCTGCCCTTTTCATTGATTGCCCTGTAGGCCGATAAAATTTCGGAGGAAAAGCTTTCGCCACCCTCATTGATGGCAGTTACCTTATAGCTATAATGCACCCCTTTTTCTTGCTGCACCTTGCAATGGCTTTGAGAAACAATGGTTCCGCCATCAAAATCGGCATCGCCAATGCGAGTATACAGTCGGTATTTGGTGGCAATGGCACTAGGCTCTAGGCTGTCCGTCTGTGGCTTCCAGCATATATTTAGTTCGCTATCAGATACAAACTGTAGGGCAAAATTATCAGGAGGCAGGGGCTGCACTATGTATGGCACATTGTTTTGCGTGCTCAAAAAGCGCAATATTCCCTTATATATTGATCTGCTAACAGAGAAACGGAAACCAGGATCGAGTCCATAGCGCATGTCGGCAAGATTTTGATGCGAGAGCAATTCTAATAGCATAGTGGGCACATCGGGCCTACTGGCCTCGTAGTATGCCTTATTCCACATACCCCTTCTGGTCCACTGGGGCTCATATAGGGCACGTATATCATCTACAATCTGCGTTTGCACATAGTCGCAAAGATCCCGTGAGGCATAGCGCGACACCTTGCTACTAAACACAGCATCCTTACTGTCTGTATAAAAGATGCCCAGAGTTCCTATTGTAGAGTCGTTCATGGTGGTGCCTGCATCGGTATGAAAAGCAAAAGCAAGGTCGATGGGTATTTTTAAGCCCGCTCTCAATGGAGCCTTTGAAGAGCCGCCACTGATATAGTTTACCCACTGGGCTCTCGATTGGTAATCGTCGGTATAATCATTTTTGCCTTGACTGAGGTTGTATACGCTGTCGGGCATTCCAGCCCATTGCAACCAGTATCTGGCACCTTCGGTATATCGAGGGTAGTTGCTTATTTGGTATGGGTAGTCTATTGCAGGCATTGAGGATGCGGCGGTAGCAGAAGAATCGTCAGAACTTTTCTTATTGTCGCTCACCGACAAATCGGGGCTTACCCTTCGGGCAATATTGCCATATCCACCACCAAACTTGACGGCATCGGCGGTAAGCACCCTATTATTTTTGCTTGAAACATTACTTACTACAAGGCTTCCATTAGGAGAGCATCCCTTGTCGAACGCAAAATGTCCGAGGTATATCCAGGTGCCGCCACCCATTGTCTGATTGATCTTAAATTGGGTTTCACCTCCCCTGTGATGCACCGTATATAAGGCATCATCGGTGCTATTGCTTAGTGATTTGTAAGATATATAAACAGCATAGCTACCAGCTTGGGGTATGTGGGGTATCCAGGAGCACAGCGATGGATTGCCCTTTTTTATGGTTGCCACTTGTCGGTAGGAGCCCTCTTCAAATGGGTTTTGATGCTCTATATACTCTTTTCTTTTGTGGGCAAAACCCTTAAGTTCGCCATCTTGCCACGGCATTTGCCCCAGCGTTTCGTCGTAGCGTCCCTTGTCTTGATCTACAATCACTTCCTGACTTTGGGTATCTCTTTCTCTAGGGATGAGCACATTGGCGCCAGCGTTTTCTAGCATTGGCACAAGGTAGGGCAATACATAGGCCTGAGTATATAAATCTTCGACGGTTTGGAAAATGCGCGCCCTTTGCCACTCCCAGCGGTTGAGCTTGGCTTCAAAATAATATCCATGGCTCTGCCATAGGGCAATATGCCTGTTTTGTAGTCCCTTGCTAATATTGTATGGCCTTGATATGTTGGTAATCAGGGGTTTGATATTTGTCGAAGATCGCTGTTTTGGGGCAGCAAAACTTCCCATTATTAGATGCTCTATGGGGTGTTTGTCTGCAATCACTTGCAATTCGTATTTTGCGTAGGTGTCAGGCAAGAGGCTGCGTATGTGTGCGTATATGTCTGCTACATTTTTTTTTCTAAATGGGATATAGGCACAGTTGTCGTTGGCAAAGAGGCATATCTGTCTGCCACGGATAAGTGCAGAATCTATTCTTATTGCTCCTATTGTCAATTGCTCTTGATCTGCCACCTTATTTAGATAATGCTCAATGCTGGCCTTTGTTTGGGGCAAAAGTTCTTGGGCATTTGCCCAAGAACTGCTTCCAACGAAGAGGATTAAAAATATGATTGTCTTTACTATCGTGTATATCATGCTCTTTTGTACTATTTTATTCTTTGTATAATAGATAAGGAGCGCGTTGTTTTTTGAATTTCGCTACATCATCCTTCCAAGTATCTTGAATCTCTTGAGCAGATTTTCCCTCTATTATCATTGTGCGAATGTAGGCTGCTCCTGAAAGTTTTTCGAAGAAGGGAGTAAAAAACTTGTCGCCCATCTTTAGATTAGTATAGGCATCTATTAGGTATGAAAGGTCTATTTTCTTTGCCAATAGTTCGCCCTCGGAGAGCTTGCTAAGATCTACCCCATGGCATAGATTGCCCAATTGCGGTGGTTTCTTAGCTCCCGACACACTCTTGGGAGTAAAGCTATAGCTATAGCCCTTCATTTTAGGATGCCCATATATTTGAAAAGGCAGCTCGGTGCCTCTCCCTAGACTTACGGGAGTAGCCTCGAAATAACATATGGAGGCATATAGATATATAGATGCCATATTGGGAAGGTTGGGCGATGGTGGAATGGGCAAATTATACATTGTTTGGTGAGTATAATTTTTGCACAATATTACTTCCAGCTTGCATTGCAAGTTATTGGGCAGCCACTGTTCGCCATTTACCATTGTAGCCAATTCTCCCAGGGTCATGCCATGCACGGTAGGTATGGGAAGGTATCCCACATGCGATTTGTATTGCATGTCCATGATGGGGCCATCTACATAATGCCCCGTGGGGTTTGGTCTGTCAAGGATGAGCATGCTTTTGTTGTTTTCAGCACAGGCTTCCATGAGTTCTACCATACTGGCATAGTAGGTATAATACCTAAGACCTACATCCTGAATATCTACAATAAGCACATCGAAGTCTTGCATGCTCTTGCGGCTGGGTTTTCCGCTAGCCCCATCATATAGCGACCGTATGGGTATACCTGTTTTTTTGTCTACCGAGCTCGACACATGCTCGCCAGCATCGGCATCTCCCCTAAATCCATGTTCGGGCGAAAAGATGGCAATCACCTCGACCTTGTTTTTAATCAATATATCTAGGGTGTGCTCATTGCCCACCATGCCCGTGTGATTAGAAAAAATGGCAGCCTTCTTGCCCTTTAGCAGGGGCAAATACTCCTCGTAGGCTTGGGCTCCTACTATCACCTCTTGAGCTTGTGTTGAGCACAAGCAGGATAGGGCAAGCAGGAGTGTAAGTGATTTTAATATTTTCATGTTTTATTAATTTTAGTTTTTTTTATTATTATTATCACCAGCCAGGGTTTTGCTTGAGTTCTATACCCTCATTAGCATAATTGGTGATGTCGTTGATAGGTATTGAACTAAGATAATGCTTCTGTGGATCAAATGTTCGTGTAAAGTTGGGATACGAAATAATATATCCATCCTCATTGACAGTTGTTAGTGCCGCATTTGCCTTGCCTACTTTCGCACCCAAAGTTACATCTTTATTTTTAGTAAAGTCTAGGTAGTCACCTTTTTTCCAACGCATAAGATCTGCATAGCGTATATATGTCCAAGTCATTAGCTCTGCTCTTCTGTCTCTACGTATCTCCCAAGTGATGGAAGAAACGGTACCAGATATTTGTTCCAGAGCACTTATTCTTTTAGGATCTTCTATTTTAATTCCTTTCGCCTGCACATGATCTTCGGAGATATAAGTGAGAGGACTTATGCCAGCACGAGTTCTGAGAGGATTGATGGAAATATCTAAGTCGGCTTGCGTTATTGTTCCTAATTCGGCACAGGCTTCGGCATAGTTTAGCAATACCTCGGCAAGTCCAAAGATAGGAGCGTCTACGTGGTTTCGTCCTCCTGTTGTTATCTCCGGTCCTGATTGTGTGGGGTTGTTAAAGATGGCAATAATATATCCAGTAGAAGAGAACACTCCATTGGGATTATTTCCCGAATATCCTAATCCATCATTGCGTATGGCTGCTTTTAGCCTTGGGTCTCTGTCTTGAATTACATTTACCAAACCTTCATCTCCCTTGTATAGTGGCGACTGTGTGATGGGTAGCCCATCGGTGCAAGCATAGCTGTCGATGGCAAATTTATTCATTCCGTTGAGCGTTGAAGTAGAATTGGTAAAGTTTTGTACCGAGTGCATATATACATTGGGTTGATAATCCACATAGAGCAATATCTCTTTATTCCCTTTCAATTCTATGGAGTTGTAGACTGCCTTAAAGTCACTGCCCAGACTATACTCGCCAAGAGACATGATTTGATTTGCAGCATTCTTTGCCTCCAAGAGGTAATCTTGTCCTTCTCCCATATTATGGTATTTGCGATAAGTTCCCTCATACAAACAGATACGAGCCTGCAGGGCAAGGGCTACATATTTATTTATTCTATTGTCGCCATCGCTGGCACGCAGATTGGCTATGGCAATATCCAAATCGGCCTTAACCTTGTCTATTACCTCATTCCTGTTGGTTCGTGGCAGGTATATATTGGCATAATCGTTGGAGCTAGCATAGGTTTCGGAATATGGAATATCTCCAAAACGCTGCACGAGCTTAAAATGGCTGTATGCCCTAAAAAAACGAGCTACACCTTCCCAGTGCTTTGTAGCCTCTTCATTCATATTAGGCACCAAAGGCAGGCGAGTGAGCATGAGGTTGGCTCTCCTGATGGTGATGTAATTGTCCTTCCATAGCTTATTGGTGGTGTTGGCATTTGTTTCGTATTGGAGAAAGATACCGCTATTGATATCGTCCGAAATACTTATACAGTCGGTTGCTGGCGAGCTTTGGTAATAAAACTCTCCAGAGGTTCCTACTCCCGACCCATAGCCTACGAAGTCGGTATAAAACTTCCAAGCAAAGGTTCTGAGGTTGGATTCGCTAGACCAATAGTCCTCATCGGTAAATTGGTCTTTGGGCTGTTTGTCTAAGAAATCGGAACATGCGGACAAGGCTAGTAGTAGTCCAGATAGAAGAAGTATGCTGCTATATTTATTAAACTTATTCATATTTATTGTTGTTTGTTTGTTTTTGAGAACCTTAAGTGCAAATTAGAATGTTACTTGTAGCCCAAACGAAACTGTTCGTGTATACGGATACGTACGTCCCCATGCAGCTTCTTTCTCATCTATTTCAGGATCTACGGGGAGTTTGTCGCTTACAAACTCAGCTACATTTTGTGCGCTGAAATAAATTCTTGCCTTTTCCATGTATGCCTTTTTGCTTAGTCTGGCAGGTAGGGTATAGCCAAATGTAATATTTTTCAACCTTAGGTAGGACATATCTAGCATATATTTAGACTGAGTAACGAAGTTGTTGGAGCCAGTGGTTCCCGAAGCCAGTGCACTAGCGGAGCTTCCAGGGAAAGGATTTGGGAAATAAGCGTCGGTATTTTGGGGAGTCCAATAATCCAACTGATTTCCATACAAGGCATCTGTTCTATTGTAGAGAGGCAATATCAAATCTGAATCGGCCCAAAAGTCACGTTTACCCACTCCTTGGAAGAATATATCTAGGTCGAATCCATAGCCATTTCCTCCTAGTCGGATACCATATTGGTATCGTGGGGTAGTGTTGCCGATTATTTTTAGGTCTCCATGGTCGTCTAAGGTTCTTTTTCCAGCATCAATTTTACCATCATTATTAAGATCCTTGTATTTAATATCGCCTGGACCAAATATAAACCCACTTCTTTGCAAGCTTGCTTGGCTGGCGGATCCATCATTTAATATACCATTGGTAAAATCGTCTACTTGGTAGAGTCTATCTGTTTCGAGTCCCCATATTTCGCCTAATTTCCTTCCTTCATACATGAGACCCAAAGTTTTTGAAACATTGTTCCACTTGGTTACCACGGATTGGTAGTCTGCCAGTGAGAGGTTTGCGAATACAGATATATTTTTATTTATAGGATAGTTGAAATCAAGGCTTAGCTCATATCCTCTTGTGCGCAAATCACCAGCATTGGTCAAAGGAGCATCGGCACCAAATACATCGGGCAAACTCTTGCCAGGGGCAAGCATACCAGAGGTGTTGCGCTGATACCAGTCGAAAGAGACTCCAAACATACCGTTTAAGAATTGCACATCGGCACCTATATCGTAGGTCACTACTTTTTCCCACGACAAGCCAGGGTCTACCACCCTTGGAAGGTCTACACTTGGAGTCATTACGCCATTGGTTACCCAATTGGCCGTTGTTGATCTCATAACAGGCAAAAAGGCATTTGCCGCAATGTTTTGATTGCCAATACTACCTACCGAGGCACGCAATTTGAGGTCGTTCATAAATGATTTTGTCGACCGCATGAAGGCTTCTTCGGAAACACGGTAACCCACCGAAGCTGAGGGGAAGAATGCCCATTGGCTATTTGAAGGGAAGCGCGACGATCCGTCGTAACGACCATTTACTTCCAAGAGGTATCTTCCTTGATAGTCGTAATTGAGTCGCCCAAACAGCCCCGCAATGGCATATTGACTATGTAGGGGAGAAAATCCATCGTAGATAGAGCTTGAAAATTGTTGTCCTGTGGCAAGTCCAAACTCTGGTTTATCCTTATCCATAAGAGCCCTTCTTTCAGAATAGGATCGTTCAAAATCGTTCCATTCGATGTTCGTACCAGCCATGGCTTTGAAGTTGTGCGATTTATTGATACTTTCGGTATAAGTTGCATAAGCATTAAACACCTGAGTTTGATCCAAGGATTTGGCAGCTGCCACCCTGTCGTGAAGATCGCCTGCACCTACTAGGCGAGTGAGCTTCATATCCTCTACATTGTTAGAAGATAGAGGAGCCCAAAAATCCCAAAGATCTACTGTACCACCATTGAGTTTGTGGTTTATATTCTTGTTTGCTATGCTATATTCGGTAATCACTTGCAATTTCTTTGTCAGTTGCGCTGTCAAAGACCCATTGAGCCTCACATAGTCTGTTTGCTCTACATTTTGGTTTGCATTTTCCATGTAGCCTGGGGCGTGTCTAAATTTTTTTCCATCGTATTGTCCATAAGGAAAGTATGACCCCCAACGCATATAATAACCAAAATATCCGTTATTTTCGGCACGGTTGTAGCCAGAATTATCGTAATAGTTGTATGGAGAATTATAGTTCTGACGAGAAGCCAATACCCTAAAGTCTGCTTTGAGCCACTTTGTCAATTCCGAATTGAAGCCAATATTGGCATTGTATTTCGCCATATCTTCGGATTGAATTTTCATCAAACCCTCTTGGTTTGAATATCCCAAGGACACCATAAAAGACGACTTGTCGCCCATACGACCTTGAGCCGATAGGTTGTGCGATTGCTGAGGAGTCCATTCATTAAGCATTTCCTTGTGAGGATCCCACACGCGATAGAAGTGCATGCGCTTGTCAATAATTTCCCAGTCCTCACCATATACCATTTCATTGCTAGTACGGTTGTTGGCATATTCTTTTTTCCACTTTTGCACACCAGCAAGCAAGGTATTGAAGTTCATCCCAAAGGCTTCAGCAGCTCTACCAGCCCTGCCAGCAGCGGCAATCATGCTGGTAAGTTCCACCTCAGGATCGGCGAAATCAACCAATTTGCTAGGATTATTAAATGCCATGTTACCGCTATAGGAAATACTTACCTTATCGCTCATTTTACCCGTTTTGGTAGTAATTAATATCACCCCAAAAGCAGCTCTTGCGCCATATATGGAGGCCGACGCAGCATCTTTCAATACCGATATGCTTGCTACATCCTCGGGGTTTACCAAAGATAGGTCGGTGGGTATGCCGTCTACCAATACGAGAGGTTTGCCACTGGCAACACCATCAACAATGGTACCCGATCCGCGGATATTAATCTTTGCCGAGGATCCCAATTTTCCGCTACCATAAGTCACCGATAGTCCTGGAGTAACTCCCTGCAATCCTTTCTCTATGTTGGTGATGGGTTTGCTGGCAAGGGCTTTTGCCACATCTACAGAAGCCACAGCTCCCGTAAGATTTTCCTTCTTTTGTGTGCCAAAGCCCACCACAACCAATTCGTCTAGCATTTGTGCGTCTTCATTTAGCTGTACGCTGATACTTGTTTTATTTCCTACCACTATACCTTGCTGATTATAGCCAATGTATGTAAATAAAAGTTCGCTACTACTGCTGTTTACATTTATGTTAAATTTTCCATCAAGGTCGGTAATGGTGCCCCTGGTGGTTCCTTTTTCGGTAACGCTGACGCCAATTAGGGCCTCCCCGCCTTTATCTGTGACTATTCCTTGTATTCTTAGGCCCTCTTGCTGCGAACTTGTGTAGCCCTTAGTGTTAGTGCCCTCTGCCATTGCCTGCCTACTATTTGCTATCAGAAGTATACAGGCAATACTCAGCCCACAAAGAAGCTTTAATATTCTAAGCCCCCTTTTTTCTTGTTTTGCATTCATAGATTATTACTTTTAAGTGTTATTCAAGGTGATTTTATATTATTATTAAATATTACTCCTATTCTTTTTACTTCACATCCAGCCTGCCCACTACACCCTCGGCGTTGGTAAATATGCAGGTCTTATTGCTCAAGGGCACCACCGTGTTTGTTAGCGAGTTGCCTATTTTGTGCTTCCATAGCAACTTTCCCGAAGCGGCCTTTATGGCAAATACGAGTCCATTTTTGGTACTTCCAAATACCACTCCACTTTTTTCTACCGGCATCGATGGCGCGTGTTCGTATCCAAAACCCACATTGCACGCCCATAGCTGCTGGTGAGTATTGCCCTTAGTAGTATATGCTACTACGCTGTCTTGCATAGTTTTGCTATATATGCGCATGCCATCTTCAGAAAGCCCTATTGTTTCTCTCACCACCGATTGCTTTGTTTGCCAAACAGTGTTTCCACTACTGGCATCAATGGCAGTCATCACCCTGTCGGGAGCCGTAATAAACACCTTGCCCTCACTTGCCACAGGCCATACTGCGGCAGGGGAAAAGTGCATGCGGGAGAGTCCGCCATTCCACTGCCAGAGCAAGCTTCCATCAGCCTTATTTAAAGCGTAAAGCTGGTTATCCCAAGCCCCAAAAATTACCTTGTCAAGGTAAATTAAGGGGCGGGTCTCAATATATCCCTTTATTGATGTGTATTCCCATATAAGCGATCCTTTGTTTAGGTCTATGCAGCGAAAGGAATTGTCGCTGCCTCCTATGTATACCCTTCCATTTTCTATTGTCGCTGCACCCAAAATTGCTTCTTTGCAAGGATATTTCCACAGCAAGGTGCCAGTTTGTGTGTCGAGACAATATATATGCTTGTCGGCTGATCCAAACACTATCCTCTTGTCGGCAGCAGCAGGAGTTCCAAAAATACTATTTTGAGATTCAAACGCCCATATTTCTTTGCCATTTTTCAGATCAAAGCAGGTAATAAATCCCATGCCGTCGGCCACATACACTTTTTTATCGTATACCACGGGCGAGGAATAAATCCCTCTCCCTGTTTGCACCATCCAAGTTTCTTTTACTTGGGAAAATTCCTTATTTACCGAAAAATCGGGTCGTTTGTATGCAGTATTATCACTATTGAAGTAGTTTGTTTTGAGCGAATAAGCGCCCCATCGCAGGGGCTGTCCTCCAATATTTTGCTGCGATACGACAATAGAATCGGCACTTATTTCATAGATAGAGTATCCTCCTACATCCTCTTTGGCTCTTAGGGTAGATCTGTTGACGATGCCAGGTATCCCATCGTAAGTCATTAGCTTATTGCCGTGGTAATGCCCTCCCAGTACAGCTCTTACATTGTAGTTTCTGAGCAAGTCGGTCACCTCATACCAATTGTCGACATCGCCATCAAGTAGGGGGTAATGCGTAACTATGATTACGGGCCTTTCTTTACCTGCAATATCTAGTTCTCTTTTGAGCCACCTTATATCCTGCGGTAGCACGTGCCCGTCTGCCATACGCACCAGAGGGCCTGTATTGAAACCCAGAAACAAGAAGCCTTGGTGCTCAAAGCTAAACTTGTCGGAGCCAAAGATGTGGGCAAAATCTGTAAATCCCGATTCTGTCCACTTCGTTTCATGATTGCCAGAGGTGATGTGGTATTTAAGTTTGAGCTTATCCAAGCTTTTCTTTGCTTGTAGCAGGGATGCCCTATCACCCTCTTCGGTGATGTCGCCAGCAATAAGCACAAAATCCAAGCCCTCGGTATTATTGATCTGCTCTACGGCACGCTCCAGGTCTTGGGTCGGAATCTCATTGGCAGAAATATGCAAGTCTGTAAGCAGAGCGAAGCGAAAATCACCAGCTTGAGCCTTGAAGGCAGCAAATAGAAGGGCTGCGATTATAAATAAATTTTTCATCTCTTTATTTTTTTTTACTGTTTGCACTACGAGATAGCAAATGTAAGTCTTTGTTTTGAAACAACAACATGTATTACACATATTTAACAATTAGGAACATAAATTAATTATTTTGTGAAAAGATTGCGTGAGCGACAATGCGTATACCTACCCTCAAAGCATATTTTAGTGGACGAAAATGGTGCCGAATTGGTCATCACGAGACCTATGGAAGGTGCTAGAATACACAGAATACAGGCACTTTTTGACGGTAACAGAGAAAGCAAAAGAATACCAACTCTGGAAAGAGGAACTTATTCATATTATAAATACGGCACACCTTCAAACGCAACTGAAAGTCAAGGCTCAAATGCTGTAGCTCTATTGGAATTTAGGGTCGCAAATCTTGCAAAAACGAAATGAAGGCGGTTGACGACCACGTTCGGGCGGAGAGTGACAATCCGACAATTGGTTTGTTATTGTGCAAAACCAAGAGCAATATAAAAGCAGAGTACGCCTTACGGGATATTATGCAACCTTTGGGTAGCTAAAGTACGAAACCGAACGGATACTGGCAGAGGTTCGCTATACGCTGCCCTCTATTGAGAAATTGGAAGAAACGGAGAATGGGAAAGCTCGTGTTGGCCCTTGCAAAATAAAAAAGGCACCATAAGCAAGGCGTTTTAAAGCGAAAACATGCTTAATTAACGACCTTGTTGACCGTTCATTTTTGGACAACAAGATAAAGCGAATGTACAAACGCTCATATCAGGATAAATTGAGTAGGTTTTTAAGATAGGCAAACAAGGCATTAGCAACTAGGAGACCAGCATACAAACTATTATTTTTTATAGAAATTCTTAAATTTAGACTTTTCTAAAAGTTCCTCTGTCACTTTTTCTGCATTGATTTCTAAGGAACTGTGTCCCATCACATGCACCTGCGCATGCTTGGCCTTAAGTTTTCTTGCATCAACCTCGCTGCCTGCGCCCACCGCATATTTTACGAAAGAGCTACTACCCGTGGCCGACAGTTTGCTTCCTGCGGCGGCACTAATATTTAGATATTCAGCATCCACATTCAACTTGCCAGAGGCGCATTCCATAACCACCGTTAATGAATCTATAGATAGAGTCTTATTCATTTCCAATACAGAGTTGTGAAGATACAGATATTTTAGATTATCGGTGTAAATATATACTGTATCTTTTGGCATGCTGCCTCTTTGATCTTTTATAGAATATTTTAAGACCCCATCTTTAGAGAGTTCTTTTGTGGCATCAGATTCATTGAGGATATGAATACGAAAAGACTCTGCGGGAAAGTATATGTGAGATTGATGTTTTGAGACAGATATCCAAAAGGAGCCTCTCTCCCTCTTTTATCATAATTCAAAGTGTCGTTTGGAAAATAAAAAAATTCATTTTCCCTAGACCATCTTTGCGTGTAGTCTCGCCAATTTAGGTTGTATTCCAAAGATAGTTCTGATTTGTCAAAAATAGTTTTTACGCTTATATTCCCATTCAAAAATCCAGTTGTTAGAGCCCCAAATTCATTGACACTTACATAAGTACCTGTATTCTCTTTTTTCAATATAATATTTATAGCCCCCGAATTAGAATCTAAATCCCGAATAGAGGCTGATTGATTATATTCTACCCGCAGTATTTGACTTGCTTTTAGCGCAATAACTTATGCTATTGATGAGTTTATTCCGTTGATGCGGTATATAACTCCATCTGTGCCCACAATTCGTACTGTCTGATTGAAGGGGTCTACAAATAAGCCAGGTAATTGCAATTGTTGCAAAAGATCAATCCCCTAATTTGAAGCCTTTAGTTGCTGCGAAGTAGGAAATACTATAGTTTTATTTACACCCTCAATGATAGACTGGGCAGTTACTACAATCTCATCAAGCCTATTTGTACTATCTACATACATTGCTATTGAACCTAAATCGATATCCTTACTTTCAGTATTTTTAACAGACAATCGGGTATCGACATAGCCCATATACGAAACATATATGTCAAAACTATCTAAAGGCACTTTCATTCTGGACTCACCTTTCTCATCTGCTGTATATGAGCTGTGTAGAGTTGAACCTGCACCTAAAATCTTTATACTTGCCTGTGGTAAAGGCAGTGCATCGTCTTCGGATACAATTTTAATCCTGATGTCTTGAGAAATACATATCATCGGAAACCATGTACAGAACAGGAATAAAAGTCCAAGTTTTTTCATTTTTTATAGTTTATTGTGTGTGATTTATATTTAAGAATCTAATTCTTTCCTGAAGCAGAACCCCCAAAAGAGGACAAAAGGATTAGCGCATCTTATTTCAGCTCAGTTGGTGCCAAAGAATCTAAAAAAAAAGTCATTAGCAACAAATATTTCTATTAAACTAACACAAATATACTAACTATATTATTAAAATACAATTTTAATGTTAAAAATTGAGGATATTTGAATGATTGGTCAATAAAACTTTTATGGTGTTCTTTTGATAAGCCACTGTGATTTACTAGCTTCGTTTTTAAGTCAGTAAATTGCCCTTCCAATCCATTGTTAGGCAATGTAACAAAATAATATGCAGCTTTGCACAAAAAAACTATGCAAAATATATCTGATTTAACGAATAGGCACACGAAACTTTTACCTCACTTAGATGATGAGATACGTAATTGGTGGAATGAGATAAGTATGGAGATACATGTGAGACATTTTCCTCCTGGCACGAGTAAGTGGAATAAATTTCCAGCCCCAATATGTGGCGTCCATCAAAACGACGACCCTCTTTTGAGCCGAAATAATCTGTGTAGGTTCAACTCAATTGATGCGCCTATTAATGGGTTTTCGCAACAACAACAAACCTACAAATGTAAACAAGGCATTCATAATTAGGAGCTCATAGCTAATAACATAGCCATTGAACCACGCTTCAGAATTGCTTTGTAGAATAAAGCATAATATTGGAGATATCAGTACCACCAAAGGAATAAACTTGTCGCGCACCTGCACTTTTGTAAAAATACCAAAGGCAAACAAGCCCAGTATTGGTCCGTAGGTGTAACTTGCCAATATATAGACAGCGTCTACCACACTCACATTGTTGAGTTGGTTGAAAACCAATATCACCAGCCCCATCACTACCGACATACCAATGTGCACACGCTTACGGGTGCTTGTAAGCTTCCTTTCGTCACAGTCTTTGCCTTTGGAAGCTCCCAAAATATCTACCGTAAAAGAGGTTGTCAAGGCGGTGAGTGCCGAGCCAGCAGCCGAATAAGCGGCAGAGATAAGTCCCACAATAAACAATACGCCGACAATGGCAGGAAAATAGCCCTGAGTGGCAATCATTGGAAAGAGCTGATCGGACTTTTCGGGAAGAGTGATGTCGTTGGTTTGTGCAAAGATGTAAAGCAAAACGCCTAGCACCAAAAACATTGCAACCACAAAGAACTGCAATACACCACTTACAATCATATTTTTTTGAGAATCCTTATGATTTTTGCAGCTCAGATTTCTTTGCATCATATCCTGATCTAATCCTACCAAAGCAATGACGGTAAAAACCCCAGCAAAAAACTGCTTAAAGAAATAACGCTTGTCGTTGATGTTGTCAAAAAAGAACATTTGCGAATAATCGTTTGAAGAAACGGCAGCAGACATTTGCCCAAAATCCATGTCCAAACTCGTGGCTATATAATAGATGCAGAGCACTACCGTCACCACCAAACAGCTTGTTTTGAGTGTGTCGGCCCAAATGATGGTTTTTACTCCCCCCTTGAAGGTATAGAGCCAAACTAAGGCAATGGTAAAAATGATATTCAATTCAAAGCCCAATCCTAAGGGTTCAAAGACTAGGAGTTGCAATACGGCGCAGACCAAAAATAAGCGTACAGATGCTCCCAGCATCTTGGAGACAAAAAATAGCCAGGCCCCACTTTTATAAGCTGCAAGTCCAAATCTGCTTTGCAAATACTCGTAGATAGACACCAAATTCATCCTATAAAAAAGCGGTATCAATACATACGCAATGATTACCTGACCTACCACAAATCCGAGAACCATCTGCAGGTATGAAAAATTGGTGTCGGCGACCCATCCAGGAACAGAGATAAAGGTAACGCCCGATATGCTTGAACCAATCATGGCGAAGGCAATTACATACCAAGGAGTTTTTTTGCTGCCAGAAAAGAAGGTTTTGTTATCGGCCTTGCGAGATGTGAGGTGACCTATCAAAAGTAGGGCAGCGAAGTAGGCAAAAATTGTTGTTAGTACTAATATAGGACTCATATTGTTTGTTTTATATATAAAACAGAGACAAGGTATTATGCTCCTCGTCTCTGTTTTTTGATTGTTGATTAATTCCAGCCAGGGTTTTGTGTCAATGTCACTCCCTGATCTTCGTAGAGCTTTATCTGATCCATTGGCACTGGATATAGATAGTCCTTGCTGGCGGCGGTGCGCATCAAAGTTTCGTCAGTGATGGGCTTGATGTAGCCTATCGTTCCGGGTCTATCCAAGTTGGTTGATTCCTTGAATTTCTCAATTTCGCTGGCACTAAGGGGTGGACTAATTGTGGCTATGTAGGCATCAATATCAATCCACGCACCGAGGTTGAGTTTCTTATTGAGTTTCATGTCGGCATAATCGAGCTTTCCCCAGCGGCGCAGATCGTTGAAACGTCCTCCCTCGTATACCATCTCTACACGTCGCTCACGCCTTATTTCCCAAAGTATGGATGATACCTCTTGTCCCTCATTATTCTTTGACAAGCGTTCGGGATCGCTTATTACTATGCCATTAACGCTCAAGTCGCTACCACTTATTGATAAATGGGGCATTACAATTCCAGGTCTACTACGCAGCATATTGATTGTCTTGTCAAAATCACTTTGTTGCAAGCTAGCTTCACCGAGTTCTGCCAATTCAGCAAGAGTTTCTATCTGGTTTAACAAGACCTCTGCATACCGCATCACGGGAGCGTCAGTAGCATTATATGCATTTTGGCCTTCGGGAGTGAGTGCTATTTTTTGATCAACAAAACGATGGCTCAAATATCCAGATACCGCATAGTTGGCAGTCAAGCTTTTCAATCGCAAAGAAACGGTATCAATATTGCCATAAAAACGAGGGTCTCTATGTGCAATTTCACTGGCAAACATTTTGTCGCCCTGATAAACCCCATTGTTTGCTTGGTGAATAGGCAAGCCATTAGAAGAAAGGTAGCTCTCGATAAGGTCTTTTGAGGGAGAGCTAATTTGTGGCTCCATTATTTGCCAAGACATCTGCGAATGAGTTTTGATGCCAAACACATATTCTCTAAACAATATCATTTCGCTATTTCCTACTAAACTCAAAGAGCTTGTAATACTTTTATAGCTATTGATTATCTGATATTTATTGCTTTCAATAATACTATTTGAAGCCTCTTTTGCTACTTGCAGGTATTTTTTTGCTAGAGTATTGTCGTTTTCTCTATACTTTTGCCAGGTTCCTTCAAAGAGCATTATTTTGGAAGTATATGCCTGCACCACGTCATTATTGACACTAAGTTTATCTATACCATCTCTTTGCATTACATGCTCTTGGGCAAAAATCAAGTCGTCGAGCACATTCTGCATCACCTCATTCCTAGGCGTTCTCAGCTTGTACAATTGGGCATTATCGTTTGAAAGAATTTCCTTATCGTACCAGGGGAAATCGCCAAATTTTTGCACCTGAGCAGAATATTCCATGGCCCTAAAAAAGCGAGCAACTCCCAATAAATGATTCTTCACCTCCTCGGGTAGAGTCGAAGTTGATGTTCGGGCAATAATGATGTTTATGCGGCGTATCCTTACAAAAGACCAGCCTGCATCGACTGCTGTGGTGGGCGTGTTTAGGGTAAATACAGTCGCCGATTCTTGAGCCAGATCGTCTGTCCATTCCGAGACGTTTGATCCACGAAAGATGTCGGCATGTTGCCATCCTTCACCATATCCGGGGAAATAGGCAGTATACAAACCAATAAGCTGGTTGCGCACATTATTTTCACTATTCCAAAAAGCTGGCTGGTCTTCTATCCTATCCAGGGGAGGTCTTTCAAGAAAATCGGAGCAGGATGTGCTGAGTATAAATAGAATAAAAAGACAGTAGTTTATTGTTTTTTTCATTGTTTCTTATTTTTAATAGGAGGCTTTTCAAAGAGCACCTCCATATTTTGTTAATTATTGGAATTAGTGCTTAAAAAGTAAGCTGAGCACCGAATGAAACTGTACGCATAAAAGGGTAGCTTCGTCCGAATGAGTTTCCTCCTGTGTCGCTATACTTGTTGCCAGTTGTTTCTGGGTCCACAGGCAGGTGCATATTTGTAAATTCAAAAGCATTTTCAATACTTGAAAACACCCTAAGGCTTCCTAGCTGCAATTTATTGACAAGCTGCTGAGGTAGGTTATATCCTAGAGTAATGTTTTTGCACCTCAAATATCCCATTTTGAGAAGGTATTTGGACTGAGGTTGAAAATTTCTCTTGTTGGTTCCCCATGAATGATTGGTGGGTCTAGGGTAAAATGCGCCTGTGTTTTCAGGAGTCCAATAGTCTGTTTGGTGGGCATACAATATCTCTTGAGGCATGAACCCCGGTATTCCCACAACACCAGAGACCCAATAATCACGAGAACCTACGCCTTGAAAGAATGCGCTAAAATCAAAACCCTTGTAGTCTATATTAAAGGCAAAACTGTATTCAAAGTTTGGCAAGGCATTTCCAATGACCTTCAAATCGCCATGATCCTCCAGTGTATTTTTGCCATATCCAATTGTGGAATTGTCGCCATCAAGGTTTTTGTACTTAACATCGCCAGGTCCAAGCTTGAATGCTCCGTCGTGTATCAGGTGCTGTGATGCTATACCATCAATTAGCGATCCATCAGAGTTGAAATCAGACTCTTGAAAAAGGCGATCTGTTTCGTATCCCCAAATTTCGCCCAATCTTTTGCCAGCATAGTATCCATAAATATTGTTTGTCGTGTTGTTGTATTTTGTTATTTTCTCTACCACCTTCGAGATGTTTGCTCTCATGCCAATTCCCATTCCGGAGGCAAATCTATGATTGAAGTCCACCCCAATTTCTATACCTGTGGCCTGCATTTCGCCAAAGTTTATCTGCGGAGCGGATGCGCCAAAGGAAGATGGCATGGTTTGTCCGGGGGAGTGCATGTCGGATGTTGTACGCTGATACCAGTCGAATACAAGTCCTATCTTGTCTTTGTAGAACCTGGCATCGAGGCCAATATCTATGGTGCTCACACGTTCCCAGCTTAGGCTTGGCGACATCACCGATGGGGCACCAATAAATGGCAATTGCTTACCATTTTGCAGCCATCCGGAGGCAGTATTTACGCCCATTATGGAAAGGAAGGAGTTGGCGGCAACATCCTGGTTGCCAATCGTTCCCCACGAACCTCTCATTTTAAGCGTAGACATTACAGGCTTAACTGGCTCCATAAACGCTTCTTCGCTTACCCTCCATCCTAGGGATGTAGAAGGGAAAAAGCCCCATTTATTGCCTTTAGGAAAACGCGAAGAACCGTCATATCGAGCATTTAACTCAAACAAATATTTTTGGTGGTAGCTATAATTTACACGACCAAAAAATCCCATGGCAGCAAAATCGTTGTGGTAGGACTGCCATGCACTGGAGTACTGATCGCCCACGGCAAGAGCTATTTCGGGCTGATCTAGGTTTACCAAACCTCGGCGCTCAGAGTAGTGTCCTCTTCTATCCCTTGTTTCGGCATCCATTCCTGTCATTAATTTCAAATCACTTGCCTGATCAAATGTTTTATCGTAGGTAGCATACGCCTTAAAGGTATTGGATACAGTGTATCTACTAGATTCCATTACCTTGTTTTGATTTCCTCCATACACATCTCTGTAGTCAAAAGGATTAGATTTGTCGAAGAAATTATATGCCATCACCACACCACCCTCTCGTTTCTCTTGGTTGTTGAGTAGTCCAAAAGTATAATCTAGGTTTAGTGATAAGTCTTTGGTAATATTAAATTCCGAGCCTAGGTTCAAGCGGGTATAATTGGATATCTGCTCCTCGCGTTTGGCTTGTTTTATATCGGCTACGGAGGAGCGAAAGTCCTTCCCCTCATAAGTGGCATAAGGATAAAACGAGGGCCAGCGCAGCAGGTAGTACCATTCATCAAAAATAGGGCCCGCTGTAGCCTGTGCAAATTTGTATGGAGTCTCGTTTGCCGATCTGGTAAACATCATATTTGCCCTCACCTTCCACCAATCTTTTACATTGGAGGTTATATTGGAATTTAGGTTGAACCTATCATATTTATCGGAATTAAATTTCATGACACCCGTCTGATTCAAATAAGCCAAGCTCAGATTGTAGCTTGTTTGCTGCCCACCTCCACGTATCGACACGTTGTGGTTTTGTTGGGGAGTCCACTTGCGTGTAAATTCCTTTACGGGGTCAAATTCCCTATAAAAATAATAAGAGCCCCCTCTATTTTCAAAGTCCCTTCCTAGCATCATTTCTCCCAACTCTCCTTGAGATTCACCCCCATATTGAGCATGCCAGTCCCTCATTTTCTGTACAGATTCGCGGTCTATATTGTAGCCAATACTACTTACAGTATTGATATTATCGCGTGCTGCTATTGCGAGTAGAAACTCTGCATTTTCATACGTCTTTGATTGTTTTGGCATATCGGTAGGAGTGCTCCATGCAAAGTTGTTAGAATAAGAAACCAAAACTTTTTCGTTTTGCTTTCCGGTCTTTGAGGTTATCAGAATAACGCCCCAAGCAGCACGAGTGCCATAAATGGATGCCGACGCAGCATCTTTTAGTACCGAGATAGACTCTATGTCGTCGGGGTTGACTAAGTTTAGACTGGGTATCTCCACATTGTCGAGCAAGATAAGGGGACTTGTGCCACTTGCTGCACTCAGAGAACCTACAGATCCGCGGAGGCGAATGTTAGACTCTGTGCCTACACCTCCAGCGTTGGTGGTGATGCTCAATCCTGGCGAGGCTCCCTGCAGTGCCTTTGCCACATCCGTAACAGGGCGATTGCCTATGGCATCTTTCATGCTAATGCTTGCTACGGCTCCTGTTAGGTTTTCTTTTTTTTGCGTGCCAAACCCCACTACTACTAGTTCGTCGAGCATTTGAGTATCTTCAAGCAACTGCACATTTATGCTTTTTTTGTTTCCCACCACAATAGCTTGCTGTATGTAGCCTATGTAGGTAAACACAAGTTCGCTACTGGAGCTCCTTGCAGCAAAAGAAAAACTACCATCAAAGTCGGTAATTGTTCCTCTCGTACTGCCTTTTTCGGTCACACTAACGCCAATGAGGGCTTCCCCATTGCTGTCGGTCACCATGCCCTGGATCTTAATTTCATCTTGCTGAACACTGCTTGATTTACTAACATCTACAGCGCCTTCTGCCCCTACTTGCTGACTATTTGCAGCCAAAAGGAAGCATGCAAGGGGTAGAACAAGAAGCTTTCTTCTCCAAGCCCCTTTCTTTTTGTTGTTTACTTTCATCGGTTCTTACTTTATTTAGGTTATTAATGTAATATCTAAGAAAAAATTAGAGTTTTATCCCTTATTTTAGCTATTATTGATAATACCCAACAAATGTAAGTTTTTATTTTCAAATGATTATAAAAATTAAGTTTATTTAAGATTTGTGCGTAATAATTTAAGTTTTAAAGTGCCCTCAAAAGAAAGGGCCTCTAAAAGCTATGCTTAGTATTTACTCCGCCCTGCAGGACAAAAACACCACCTTTCTTTCCAAACAATGCTACATCCAACACTTCAAGGAGTATAAGACAAAATATCAGAATCTGCGAGTGTAGCTAAAGGATGGAATGAAAGGGAAGAGTGAGAATTGCTTCCAGTTGTCGCCTTCATCGTCAGTATAATAGAAATAGGCATTCTGCCTGTTATAAAGATTGTAGATAGCAAAGTTCCACGACGATTTTTTTCTATCATAATTCATTGCAATATCCAATCTATGATAAGGAGGCGTTTTATAGCCATTTTTGTTCTCATAATTGTATGCCTTGAGATGAGGGTTCTTGTAATAATTTTTATCCTCAGGATTTGGATTATAAATACCTTCAAATATTGTAGGTTTGTAGACATAATATTTTTCTATTGGCATGCTTATATTATTTCCACTTTTACAAACCCATGTTGCTGAAAATGTGATAGACTTACTCACGCGAGTATTTGCTACAATACTCAAGTCGTGGCGGTTGTCGAATTTGTGCGGATACTCCAGCCCGCTATTGATATTGTCGAATTGCCGCGTACTCTTGGACAAGGTATAGGCAATCCATCCATTGAATAGTCCTGTTTCTTTACTAAACAAAAACTCAATTCCCTTAGACCCTCCTTTTCCTCCTGAGCTGATACCATCTTGCCAGTTTGCTCCCCTAAAAGAAAAAGTAGACTCTTCGTACTCAATAAGGTTGTTCATCCTTTTGTGGTATGCTTCTATATTGATAGACATATTAGATGGTAATACATATTTCAAGCCGAGGCTATATTGATTGGAGCGTTCTGGATGTAGCTTCTTCGTTGTCGGAATCCACAAATCGTTGGGCAAGGTATTTCCTTGGTTGGAAAGCAGGTGTACAAATTGAGTCATTCGGCTATAATCAAGCGAAAGTTTTATTTTTTTTGTAGGCTGGTAAGAAATTCCCAAACGAGGCTCAGGAACAATAAAATTGCTTCCCACTGATAGCCAAGTGGAGAGTCTTATGCCTGCATGCGTGCTAAAGAGCGAATTTAGATGCTGTTCGCTTCCGAAATAAAAATCACTATGTAGGGCATGTGTTCTCATCGACACTACTGTATCAAACTTGGGGGCATCCGAAGAGGTATATCTGTGGGCTGTAGAAGAGGGAGAGAAGGTGTGCAGATTCAGATCTGCTCCAAACTGCAATTTCCAATTGTCTTTCAGGAAATACGAAAAATCTTGCTTGGCAATCACATCGTCTATCATGGAAGCATAGCGAGTGCTGGAGCTGAATTTATCGCCCTGAATCTTGCTCTTGGAATTTGAGGAACTATTGTTGAAAAAATGTGTATATGCAAGCGTCGTGTTGGATAATAATTGTGGCGTATATTGGCGATGCCATCGCATATTGGTCATAAAATTGCCCCATTTGTGGGTATTTGAGCCCGAAGATTTGAGCTCTTTGCGCTCTTTTTCGTTATGCTGTCGCATATAAACATTATCTATTCCGGTATAGAGACTTATAAAAAGAGTGTTTTTGTCGTTTATTTGGTGTGACACCTTGCCTGTAAAGTCGAAAAAATAATATCCCTGCTTATCGTCATTGATAAGATTTACAGCCTCCATCAGAATACCAATATTGCATATTCTACCTGAAAATAAATAAGTCGTTTTAGTATCTTTAAGAGGTCCTTCCATAAAAAATTTAGAACTGATGAGTCCCAATTGTAGTGCTTTTTTTGTTTCTTTTTTATTGCCATTTTTTAACCCAATATTCATGATAGACGACAAGCGCCCTCCATATTGCGCAGGATAAGCGCCCTTGTACACTTCAACATTATTGATTGCATCGACATCAAAGACCGAAAGAAAACCGCCCAGATGATTGACATGATACAGGGGAATGTTGTCCATCAAAAATAAATTCTGATCGGCCGAGCCTCCTCGTACCAATAAGCTCGACGAGCCTTCATCAGCCCCTTTGATGCCAGGAAGCAGCTGGAAAGATTTGAGTATATCAGCCTCTCCGCCCAATGAGGGGAGGTTTTTAAGCTGTGTGATGGGAATGCTCATCTTGCCCTGCCTGACAACATTGCTGTTGAAAACAAACTCTGTGAGTTGCTGACTTTTGCTACTTAAATAGATGGCAAGAGGCTCTGCTGTAGCCCCAATTTTTTGGACAAATGTGTTATAGCCTAGATAGGAAAATTGGTATTCTATTGCAATAGCACTTGACATTTGAATGTAAAAATAGCCCCTTTCATCGCTAATACTGCCCTGCTTTGTTGTGGTATTAAGTATGGATGCACCAATGAGTGCTTCTCCTGTTGCCTCATCATATACATATCCGTAGACCGACTGCTGCTGAGCAAAGGTGCTTGTTGAATGCGAAAGTATTAAAAATAAAAATACGGAATGTAATAATATTTGTCTCATTTTGAAGTGGATTGAAATCCTGACTGGTTGAAAGAGCTGAAAACGCCAAAGCCATTTTTTATATTTGAAAAAAGACCTAAGGGCTCTACAGGAAACATCAAGTCGCCATTTTCAGGCTGGGTGTAGAGATGGGTATAAAGCGACTTTTGATAATGGTAGTAGGTTTCGCTTACATTTCGCAAAAATATGAAGGGAGCACCTCCCGACTGAATTTTTATTTGTAGTACAAGCTCTTTTCCATTACATAAATGATCGTCAAAAAGAATGCTCTGTGGGCTGTTTTGAGCCTCACTATCAACAGACACTATTTCGTTTGAAATCCTAAATGGGCGAATTCGAGAATAGACAACTTCGCCAGAAGATCCTGTCCCTCTGTGTACAGGCAGTAACTCATAATAATTTTTTTCTGCAACATTATCTTGAAACTTTAAGGTAAGAAGACCCATAAAGAGTGCGTCGGAGGAGCTGTACTCGAAAGGATCTTGAAAGGTGGCAGAACTTATCTCCACTTTTGCGGGGATATAGTCGGAGGCATACACGGCATCAAAACCAGGAGCTTCAACACAAAGACTGTAATGATGTCCTTCTTTCAAAGGTAGGTTTGATACATACACCCCATCTTGATCGGTGAGTATGGCGGTATCACAAACATTGGTCGTTTGATCTACAATTGTTACCAAAGCATCTGATACAAAAGCCACATCCTTATCCTTAAGGCTTTGTGTGCGTCCTACATATATGCCTAAGTCATTGTTGACCTGCATAATACTATATACCACCAAACGCCTCTTTATTTCAGGAGACTGATAGTCTATCTCATTAGAACAGGAGCTATGCAAGAGTACCATAAAGAGTGTTGACAACAAGCTATAAGCTAAAAAAAGCCCATTCGAAAATGGACTTTTAATTTTTAATAGGATCATTACCATCCCTTATTGCTATCTTTTTGTAGATTAATTGTTTTTCTACCAACAAATTCAACCTCAATTTCTAAAGACATTAGATCTACATTAAATATAGGTTGTAATTTAGCAGTATTATTATATACCCTATTTACGTACACAATCTCTCCTGAATCTTTAGGTCTTTCGAAAGATTCTGTCATTAAATTTACATTCTGCCACTCATAGCCTACCAGCTTATCTTTAGTTCCAAATGCTGGAAATCTAAGCTCGGATCCAAACAGTCTCTCTTCTCCATAAGGTGGACTCATGCGAAGATAATCAATTACCACTCTTCTTTTTATAAAATACTTTACATCCCAATATGTTCTTTTCCATTTCTTAAAAGGATATGTACCTGAATTGTGCTGACACTCAATATTAAAATTCAACGTGCTTCTCCAGATAGTACCATCCACAACAAGGGGTCTTGATGAAAAATCGTATTCAACTAAAAATCTATAACTACCATTGTAGTGATATTCTGAACTATTACTTGCGCTTGTTGATTTAAATTCTAGGGGAGTTGGTAAAGCTACTCCATCGACCCAGGTTATTTCTGCATCAGAAGTTATTTGAAAAACAGTATCTCCAATGGCATAATATCCATTTTCATTTAAGATAGGTGCAAAATAAGGCTTGAAAATGCTGTAATTAAAACTCGAATATCCATTTTCATCTACCGATTCTTGAATAAAGCCAGAGGCTCTTTTTTTCAAATAAAGATCTGAAAATTGCTTGTTGAGTATGTCCGCTCTTTCATTATCTGACGTAGCATTATTGTAGGTATCCACCAATTCTAATTCGGCCTTTTCTATTGCACCAAAAATTGTTGTTTGCGATATAAAACCCTGCATTTTATTGTTTTCCAAAGCCAACCTTTCTTCCTCAGGGAGTGCATGAAACTTGGATAAAATAGAAGCTACTTGGTTGAAATCGGTAAATACCAACATGCCATCTACTACTTTTGGATCCTGAACACCTTCGTAGCTTTCAGAATAAGAACTGTATGCTATCTTAGGCTCTGCTTTTGAAACTACATCATCCTCATTGCTACAAGCGTATAATATTGGCAATGTACAGGCAATTATTACTGCTTTTAAAAATATTTTATTCATTGTTATTTTCTTTAAATTATTTGTCAACTATTTTGTAAAATTATTAATATCTGTTCAATTTATTCTAAAATCTATTTATCCCAGTCTCTATTTGA